>JAFAAP010000313.1 GCA_023426505.1 Pseudomonadota bacterium | reverse complement strand
GATAGCCGTAGCCGCCGCCCCGCCAGCGATATCCGCTCGGGCGCGCGTAGGGATCGCGGTACTCGTAATACGATCCATAGTCACGCTGAGGACGATAGTATTCGCGGGTATAGGTCCTGCGCCGCTGCTGACGCCCATCACCGTAGTAGCGGCCGTCGGGCGTGTAATAGCCAGGCCCGTAGGGTCCCTCGACCATTCCATTGCGCCATGTTCCGGTGCCGGCGCCTGCCTGCACGGGAGCGGACCAGACTGCAAGAGTTCCGGAAAGCGCCAAAGCGGCCAGCCCGGTCTTCAAAATACGAGCAGACTCCATGATCTCCTCCGATCAGAGGAACGTGTAGAGGGCAACACACTCGTTCTCTACGCGGTTCCTGCAGTAGATTTGATCATGATGAGGCGAGCGGATTGAACTTCGTCTGAATATTGCCGCCGGCAATCGTTCATGACTTCGATCGAACGCCCCTCACCTTGCCAGTCGTCCGCTTGGCAGGGAGACTCTGGCGCGAGAATCTCGGGCTCTCTCGAACCAGCATAAAGGGCGTGGAGTCACTCCACGCCCGGTCGTGTGACGATTCAGAACGCGTGTCGGCTCACGGAAGCATCAGCGCGGAGGCGATGACGGTCGCCGCATAGGCCGACACGACGAAGAAAGGGCCCAGGACGGCGGCGGACACCAGCGCGACGAGCGAGTGTTTCAGGGTACGCATGATCAGGCTCCTTTCGTTGTGGAGCCTCGAGCCTAGGCGCAAAAGTCTTAACCTTAACTAAACCTTGGCCGTAAGGCTTCGGAGCGCCGGACCGGTCGAAGCGCATTATTTCTTGAGACGTTCGGGTGCTTCTTCGACCCAAATGAAGCCCCATTCCTGAATTCCCCTGATCGACAGCACATTCGACCGGAGGGATGAGCCGTGGCGTCGTCCATCGAACTGGTGGTTCTCCTGTCCTTCGCGGGACTGGCGGGTTTCATTGGGCTCCAGCTGATGTGGGTGCGTCACCGGCCACCGCCGGTTCGCACACGTTCGAGGCGCCGTTCGATCGATCCGATCATGGGCGCCCGGGATCGCATCGCGATCTATGACTCGGGTGGATCCTTCATCCCCATGCCCGGCCACTTGACGACGAGGGACGAGATGGTGGCCTGGATGACGAAGGAACTGCCGAAGCTCACGGCGGATCCGCCGAAAGGGTGAATGGGGGCCGCCCGCCCGCGGCTGTATCATCGTGACCGGACTGCGCGATCCATGCAAACCGAGGGATGCAGCGATGACCACGTCAGACAAGCCGCAGATGAAGAACCGGATCGAGGAGATCACCACCTCGATGTCGCCCGAGCAGGAATCGGCCATCCGCATCCTGGCCAACGAGTTGCACCGGGTGAACGAAGCGGTGATGAACTGCGTCCATCACGGCCTGTCCGTCGAGCTGCAGCGGGTGAAGCGGTTTCATTCCGAGGAAGGTTTTTGGGGCGACATGATCGTCCCGGTCATCGTGAAGCAGAAGGGATCTTGAGGCCTCCGCAGTCGCCGGCACCGCGCCTTTTTCGCCCGATGCTCGCGAAATCCGCACCTGCTCAACATTTCCGCATGCGATGAACAGGCCGCGTGCGGCCGGAGACGGTGAAGCCGTTGAATGAAAAGGCGACGGCGCTACCCTCGAGAGGCAGTATCCAGAGGCACGGTACGGCACGACGCGCGAAGGACCCGAAGCTTACCAGAGGCTAAACGGTCGCGCTCCGAATGGGGCATGACAGGGTGGATGGGCACGGATGAACTGCCATCCACCCTATTTGCGTCCGCAACTCATCCTGCGACAGCCATCGGCGCCAGCAGGGACGGGCCGTTGTTTCTGAGGCTGTTCACCTCCGGCGATACGAGCCACCGGGCCATACCTTCGGACGGGTGCCGGCGCAGGAGATCGCCCGGATGGCCTTCATCGCTCAGCCAGCGCTCGCGGTCCTGCGGGTCGATGATGAGGGGCATCCTATCGTTGATGCCGGCCAGGAGCTTGTTGCTCGGCATGGTGACGATCACGAAGGTGCGCAGCCAGATCCCTTCCGGGCTCTTCCAGTTCTCCCAGAGGCCGGCAAGGGTGAAAGGCCGGCCGTCCTCCATGCTGACCGCATGGGGCTGCTTGCCCATGGGCCCGAGCTTTTTCCATTCGTAGAAGCCGTCCACGGGGACCAGGCACCGGCGGTAGCGGTAGGCTGCGCAGAACGCGCCCTCCGTCACGACCGTCTCGGCATGGGCGGTCGTAATTCGCGCTGACGCCTTGCGCTCTCCCATGATGCCCGGCGCGAAGCCCCATCGGGACATGCAGAGGTCCGGCTCATCCGCTTCCCGCTCGTGACGGACGATCAGGAAGTCCTGTCCGGGCGCACCGTTGAAGTTCGCCGGAAGATGGGGAAGGTCGGGTTCGGAGAGGCGCAGCGCGGCCGCATAATCATCAGGGCTGCGATACTGAACGATCCGTCCGCACATGCCCGTCTCTCCTCCAGGCCGCCACGTCAAGGAAAGCCTAGCCGAAGAACACCAAACCAGAGTTTAACGCGGCTTCTCAGGCGAGGTCTGCGACCGCCCGCGCGGTCCCGGCGACAGGCTGTCATGCGGCTGTCCTTCCGACCGAGGCCCATGCGCACGATCAACCCAGGGTTTATGATCATTCAACCAAGAGGATAAATTCCGGACTCAGTCCGACCCGCGCGTGACCTGAAGCGCTTCGAGGATTGGGAACTCCAGGACGATCCCGCCGGTCCCGTCCTTCACCTCGATGTGGCACGCCGCCCAGTTGATCGGTTGCGGGAACTCGGTGCGCAGCAGGCTTTGCGCCATGGCCTTGGCGGCCTCCCAGGCCTGATCGGCATCCCGCAGCTCGCGCCCCTCCGGATCGCTCAGCACATCCTTGCCGAGATGAACGTTGAAGAAGTAGCGCGGCATGGTTCAGCCCCTTGAATTGGTCTTCGGGATCGGAACGGGCGCGATCCAATGCAGATCCGCGAAGCGCTGTCCGCCACCCGTCCCGGCGGTAGATCAACAGTCGAGGCAGGCCGTGGTTTCTTGGAGATCGAGCGGTCGGCCAACCTTGCGAAAGTGGCCTTCAATCGCAAACCCTACCCCTTATAAAGGCTGGCGAGGCGCTCGGCCATTATGTCGCACCCCTTTTCGAGCTTCCGGTCATCAAAACACGAATTCTTGATCGGCCCCCACCTTGGTAAAGCCATGGGAGCGGACCACTTTTAAGACACGGACCTCCAAATGCGTCCCCCGCATTTCCCCTTGTGCTTGGTCCGTAAACTCGAGACCTAGGTTCCTTGAGCCCGCCGTCGAAGCGGGCTTTCTTTTTGCGGAAGGCACAAGGGCTCAGCTGACGTGGGGACGCTTCAGCGCCTGACAAACGATCTCACGATGGATTGGATGTCGGCATTCCGGTCGTTCAGGGCGGCGATGGCCTCACGGGCGAGTTGCCGGTAGTCCTGCTTCACGGAATCGGGCGCCTTCTCCCACTCATCCGTATGCTCGGCTGCATAGAATGCCCGGGCAACGAGCTCGGCCGGATCCTGCATCATGTCACTCCCCTGTCTTTCTGGGGAGACGACAAAGCGGCGGAAATGTTCCTAATTTGACTGGTTGTAACATAGTCTAATCGACTGAGAGGCCATGTCCCCTCTCACACGGCAAGGCTCGCCACCACGCGACAGCCGGGTGACCCGGCCGCGCGCGTGATGCTTCCACCCACCTGCTGCACCAGAAGCCTGACGAGGCGGCTGCCGAGCCCCTCCGTCACGAAAACAGGGCAACCCACCCCATTGTCCTCCACCACCAAATCGACTCTGTCAGGCTCCACCCGCCGGAACGTCACGGTGACGGCCCCCTCCTGATCGTCCTTGAAGGCATATTTGAAAGCGTTGGTCACAAGCTCGTTGACGATCAGGCCGATCGGCACGGCCTTCTCTGTGCTGAGTTCGATGGGATCGGCCTCGACTCGGACGGCAACTGGCCGGACGTCCCGCAGGCTGTCTCCCAGGTCACGGCAGAGATCGGTCAGATAGGCGCGCATGTCGACCATGGAGCGGTCGCCGGTGGACTGGAGCTGCGAATGGGCATTGGCGATGACGCGCACCCTGGTCACGGCCGCGTCAAAGATCCTGCGCATCTCCGGGTTTTCGACACTGCGCGCCTGGAGAGCCAGGACCGAAGCGATGATCTGGAGATTGTTCTTCGTCCGGTGCGCCAGCTCCTGAAACAGGAGGTCCTTCTCCCGCTCGGCGATCTGGGCCCGCTCCAGGGCCCGCCGAAGCGCCTCGCTCAGCACGGCGATCCCGCAGCAGATCAGGACATACAGCACGAGCGGCGGATACTGATCGACCGGCGGGACGAGACGATAGCGCGGCTCGATGAAGAAGTAGATCGCCAGGACGGTCGTCAGTGCCGTGGCGAGAAAGCCGGAGCCGCGGTCGAACAGGACCGACGAGAGGAAGACCGCGGGGAAGAACACCAGAAACGGATAGCCGCTGCCGAGAGGCAGGCCGAGGCGGATGAGAAAGAAGGCAAGGACGATGAGGGCCGTCAGAACATACCGTACGAGCGTCGACGGCGGACTGGCAGGCAGGATGCGAAGGAGATTTTCCATTGCGCGACAAAGCGGAGGGGAGACGGGGGTTCCGCAAGACCCGCGCCTGCTCGACGCTTCCGGTCCCGACCCCGGCAAAGAGAACGGATGAAGGCAGCTTGAACTGCCCTCCTCCGATCAGTCGGCCTCCCGACGGGAAAACCGAGGGGCCGGTCGCAACTCGACGGCTTACCTCAACCCGAGGAAGGACAGAATGGCGAGGACGACGACCACGGCGCCGATGATCCAGATGATGTTGTTCATGGTGTTTCCCTCCTGACTGTTGAACTACGGGAGCCCAACGGCCGAGATCGCGACTTCGTTCCTCCCTTCCCGCGCACCGGGGCCGTTTGCCCCCTCCGCGCCAAGACGAACCCGCGGCCCGTTCCTGGAATTTCTGTTCTCGCGGCGCGGTTCCTCTAGGCCGCATCCAAGATGTCGGAAAGAACACGACACGAAAATTCAAGCTCAAAGCCCTAGAGTACATTTTTTAATGCTTAGGAGATAGAAGAACCCAAAAACAGCAACCTTCCGGGGCTCCCGTGCTGCGCCAGATTTCTCCAGGCAGACGCCTGGGCAGTCGTTTCGCTATCAGAATCCTGCTTCCCGTCGCCATCGTGACCGCTGCGGCAATCGCGCTTGCGGCCTTTTCCCTGTTCTGGGCCGTGAGGCAGAGCGACGAGGTTTCCGTCGAGCGCCAGCTTCGCACCACGCAACGCACGATCCGCGCCCTCGTGGACGAGCTTGCGCAGCAGCAGGAGATAGTTGCCGTCTGGACCGACGCCGTCGAGAAGCTCCGCGAGAGTCCGCTCGATCTGGAATGGATCGACGGCAATCTCGGGCCCTGGCTGCACCGGACGTTCGGCCAGGACCAGGTCTATGTCCTCGGTGCGGACGATGAGGCCATCGACGCGACGAT
Source organism: Pseudomonadota bacterium (assembly GCA_023426505.1). GTDB lineage: Bacteria > Pseudomonadota > Alphaproteobacteria > Rhizobiales > Beijerinckiaceae > Microvirga. The sequence continues at coordinate 9,754 of JAFAAP010000313.1, read as the reverse complement.
CGAAGGCAAGCGCGTCCCCGTCGGCGAATATGATCTGGTCCGTTCCGGCATCGCCAACATCGTCATGGGCCTGCGCGGGGATCCCCGCTCGCCCCACCACGGTCATGCACTCAAGGCAGCGGCCAACCCGTACCTGACCTCCGGCCGCGCGGTGAACGACGCCCACGTGATCCAGCTCCTCGGTCGTCCCGCCGCCGTCAGCGCCATGAAGATCATTCCGGAATCGGACGCTATTGTGCAGGCGCCCGGCACCGAGCCGATCCTCGTGAGCATCCGGTTCCTGGACGACACGTTCCTGAAGCGCATTTCGGAGCGAAGCCTGATCGAAGGCCTTCGGTTCTCGTCCGTCAACATGCCGACGGAGAGCGAGGTCTCCGTACCGCTGCGGGCGGATGACGGCGAGACCATCGGCTATTTCATCTGGAGGCCGGAACTGCCGGGAACGAAGATCTTCAGCGTCATCGGCCCCAGCACCGCGCTCGTCTGCGCTCTCATGATCCTCGTGATGGCGCTGCTCGTCCGCTCGCTGCGCTCGTCCATGGCGAAGCTGGAGGCGACCGTGTTCGAGCTGCGCGCCAGCGAAGCCCATGCGCAGCACCTCGCCTTCCACGACACGCTGACGGGCCTGCCCAATCGCGCCCTGTTCCACAACCGCTTCGAGCGCGCCCTTGCCGGACTGGGGCGCGGCGATGGCGTCGCCCTGCTGATGCTCGACCTCGACCGGTTCAAGAACGTGAATGACACCCTGGGGCATCATGCGGGCGACAACCTCATCCGGGAACTCGGACGGCGCCTGTCCGGCCTGCTCCGCAGCGGCGACACGATCGCGCGTCTGGGCGGGGACGAATTCGCGATCATTCAGCCCGGCATTCGTGGCCAACGCGATGTGGAGGCTCTCTGCAACCGGATCCTGGAAGCGGTGAGGAAGCCCTTCGATCTCCAGGGAGGTCAGGCCTATGTGGGCGTGAGCATCGGCGTCGCGCTGGCGCCTGACGGAGGCACGGATCCCATCGAGCTTCAACGCAAGGCCGACATCGCCCTCTATCATGCCAAAAACCAGGGTCGTGACTGCCATCGCTATTTCGAGCCTGCCATGGACGAGAGCGTGAAGCGGCGCGCGACCATCGAGGAAGAGCTGCGAGAGGCCCTCGCCTCCGGCTCCGGGCTCAAGGTCCACTACCAGCCCCAGGTGGCCGCCGCCGGCCAGCCGGTCATCGGCCTAGAGGCGCTGGTGCGCTGGCAGCATCCTTCGCGGGGCCTCATCGCTCCCGACCAGTTCCTTCCCATCGCGGAGGAAACGGGCCTGATCCTTCAGCTGGGCGACATGGTGCTGCGGCAGGCCTGCGCCATCTCCCTGCGATGGCCCGACCTCTTCGTGGCGGTGAACCTGTCCCAGGCCCAGTTCCGCACCCCTCACCTCGCGGAGCGCATCACTCAGATCGTTCGCGAGAGCGGGGCCGATCCGCGCCGCATCGAACTCGAGGTGACCGAGTTCGTCCTGCTCGGCGACAGCCTGACCCGAGACACGCTCAAGCGCCTTCGCGACACAGGCTTCCGGATCGCGATCGACGATTTCGGCAGCGGGCATTCGAGCCTGAGCTACCTGAGCCGCTACGAGGTGGACAAGATCAAGATCGACCGCTCGTTCGTGCAGCACCTCGGGCACCAAGTCGACCGGGACTCCGCCGCGATCGTGAAGGCCATCACCGCCCTCGGCCACACCATCGGCCTCACCGTCACGGCCGAGGGGGTCGAGACGGAGGAGCAGCGGCGCTTCCTCGCGACGTCCGGATGCACTGAGCTGCAGGGCTACCTGTTCGCCCGCGCCCTGCCGGAGGACAAGATCGCGAGCGTCATCAAGGACGGCCGCTCCGCCTAGGAACAGGCCACACGGCGACGCGGGAGAGCCTGGGCCCTCCCGCCTTCACAGAGCGTTGCCGGGTGTTAGGACAGGCGATGGCTCGTCTGGGTGGCGCGTTCGGCCTCCATCAGAACCTCGAGCGCACGCCAGGGCTTCGGCATGAGACGGACGTCGCGCGGAACGCTGTCGGACTCGTCGTCCAGCGGCTGGCCGGACGTCAGCACCGTACGGACCCACGGCCATTTCAGGCGCACGGTCCGAGCGAGGTCGACCCCGTTCATCAGGCATGGAAGACGCACGTCCGCGAAGAGGAAGGCCACCTCCTCGGCGTGACGGCGCAGGTAATCCATGGCCTCTTCGGCGCTGGCGGCTTCGACCACCTGAAGATCGGTCTCCTCCAGGAGGGCCGCTGCGAGCCCGCGGACCTCGACGTCGTCTTCGACGATCAGGGCCACACGAGCCGGCTCAATTTTCCGTCCCATTCCGTAGGTCTCCTCTTCTGCGCTGGGAATCTGCCGCTCGGTCGAAGCTTTCCACGACGTCCAGCAGGCGCGCCGGGATCGGCTCCCTGCAGAGGTCGTCGTACATCGCCCGCAGGCGCGTGCTGACGAACCCCATCATCGCTGCGTCGGGGCTTCGGAAGGTCGTGACTGTGTTCTGACCCGGCTTGGAGCGGGGGTGATCGTCATAGGTCATCTGTCAGGTCCCAATGCGCGAGACCTCAACCGGCCCACGTTTTACTTTGGAGGTTCCATCACAGAACGGTGACCCTCCGGGGCGGTTTCAGCTTGGCTGCAGAAATTTTCGTCTCAAATCTGGGAGCCGCGGGAACTTTCGGTTATACTCGAGCTTGAATCCCACTCTCGTTTCACGGACCTTTCAGCGGTGATCAAGGAGCGGCAACTTCGTCAGGAACTCTCAAGCCTGGAGGAGCGCTTGTCGCTCCTGGACAGGCAATTGGCGGATGCCATGCACCGCATTCATCACAGCAAATCCGCGGACCTCGTCGAGAAGGCGGAGCAGGACGAGAAGGCCTATTTGGCGCAGCTCGACCGGCTGATGACCCGGATGCGGGCCATCGAGGGACAGCTGCTCCAGATCGACAAGGGCGCCACGCGCCACTGATCGGGCGGCTCACTTCACGCCGCCCGATTGTCAGAACCCGTCCGCATCCTCCGGGGCCGCATCGCAGATCTGGCGCTCGCGACGGACGACCTCCCCGAACCGGTTCACGTGCCGCCGGACCACCGTGCGGCACTCCTCGCTGCCGAGCCCTTGGGCCGTATCGGCATAGACGCGTCGCTCATACACCTGCCCCGCTCCGTATCCGGGGCCGAACTGGTACTCGCCGTAGGCCATGTCGGCGGTGGCGGTGCATCCCCCGAGCGCCACGGCAACCAGGGCGGTTCCGGCGATCAGGACGGCGGCGCGACGCGACTGGATGGGCATGAAGATGATCTCCCCTCGTGGTGACTGAACGCTTGTCATAGGGCCAAAGGTCGGCCCGCCACGTTGAACCTGTCCTGAACGGCCGAGTTCCGACGGGATCCCGGCACAGACTGCAAGGTGCGAAGACGCACCTCCCGTTCGCCGCAACAGGTCCATCCTCCCGTGAATCTCTCGGTTGGCCTCTCTGGAGGACGAAAGCGATGGGTTTCTTTGGCAACGGATCTGCGTATCGACAGGCCCTCGGCGAGGACCGGACCCGCCCTGATCGCCCGCATCTGCCGGTCGTCACGACGCTTCTCGGCATGCTCGCGATGCTGAACATCGCATCGGCGGTTCTGACGCTCATGAAGTAGGCGTCTTCGCTCCGCCAAGCTTGGGCGACCACATCGATAAGATCGACATGAAGGCTGTCGGGAACCGCAGCCGCTGTGGTGACGTTCGAAGATAGGAACTTAACCACGGAGTATTCGCCATGAAGAAGCTTGTATTCGTCCTTGCGGCAGCGGCCTTCAGCACGGCCGCCTTCGCGCAGGACACGACCACGACCATCAAGAAGGAAGACGGAATTCTCGGTAGCAAGACCACGATCGAGAAGAAGACCGAGCCGAGCGTGTCGACCTCGACGACCGTCCACTCCACCGGATCGGTCGGCTGCAGCACCGAGACGAAGACCAAGACCGACGAGTTCGGCGACACCAAGACGAAGAAGACCACCGAGTGCTGAGCTTGAGCATTGGGTGAGCGGTGAAGGCCCGGCTTTCTAGCCGGGCCTTGCTTCGTCGGACGTCACTCCCAGTTCAGCGCGCCGCCGTTCTGGTATTCGATGACCCGTGTCTCGAAGAAGTTCTTTTCCTTCTTCAGGTCCATGGCCTCCGACATCCACGGGAACGGGTTCTCCGTCTCAGGGAAGACGGGGCCGAGGCCGAGCTGCGCGCAGCGGCGGTTGGCGATGAAGTGCATGTACTGCTCGCACGACGCCGCATTCAGCCCCAGAAACCCGCGCGGCATGGTATCCCGCCCATAGGCCGCCTCGAGCTCGGCCGCCTCGCGCAGCATAGTGCGCACCTCGTCCTGGAACGCACTCGTCCAGACATGCGGGTTCTCCGCCTTGATCTGGTTGATGACGTCGATGCCGAAGTTCAGGTGGATGGATTCGTCGCGCAGGATATACTGATACTGCTCGGCGATGCCGACCATCTTGTTGCGCCGGCCCAGTGACAGGATCTGCGCGAAGCCGGTGTAGAACCACATCCCTTCGAACACCACGTAGAACGCGATAAGATCGCGCACGAAGGCCCGGTCCGCGTCCGGCGTTCCGGTCTCGAAGGCAGGATCGGCAAGGCTCTGGGTATAATTGAGCGCCCAGGCGGCCTTGTCGGTGATCGATGGGACCTCCCGGTACATGTTGAAGAGTTCGCCCTCGTCGAGGCCGAGGCTCTCCACGATGTACTGGAAGGTGTGCGTGTGCACCGCTTCCTCGAAGGCCTGACGCAGCAGGTACTGCCGGCATTCCGGATTGGTGAGGTGCCGGTAGATCGCCAGCACGATGTTGTTGGCGACGAGCGACTCGGAGGCGGCGAAGAAGCCGAGATTGCGCTTCACCGCACGCCGCTCGTCATCCGTGAGGCCGTCTTTCGATTTCCAGAGCGCGATATCGGCCTGCATGGAGACTTCGGTCGGCATCCAGTGATTGCTGCAGCCGGCGAGATACTTCTCCCAGGCCCAGCGGTACTTCAGAGGCAGGAGCTGGTTCACGTCGGCGCGGCAGTTGATCATCGCCTTGTCGTCGACGTTGACGCGCCCGCCGCCGCGGTCGATCGTGCCGAGGCCGGTGGCGTCGGCAGGCGCGGCGCTTCCGCCGATCGGGATCAGCGGCGTCCGGCCGGAAGTGGGTTCAGACCAATCGAGCATCGTGTTTGTCCTCATACGCCGGCTTACTGGCAGGCTTCGCAGGTGGGATCGTCCATGGAGCAGGCCATCGGGGCGGCCGGAACCGTGATCGGCTCCGCCGCCGCGACGGGCGCGACGGACACGGCGTTGAGCTTTCCGTCCGTACCCTTGAGTGTCGATTTCTCCACATGCGTCGCGCCGAGGGAGCGCAGGTAGTAGGTGGTCTTGAGGCCCCGCTTCCAGGCGAGCCGGTAGAGCGCGTCGAGGGCCCGGCCGCTCGGATTGGCGATGTAGAGATTGAGCGACTGCGCCTGGTCGATCCATTTCTGGCGCCGCGCCGCCCCCTCGATCAGCCATGACGGGTCGATCTCGAAGGCGGTCGCGTAGAGCGCCTTCAGGTCGTCCGGAACGCGGTCGATGCTGCCGAGGCTGCCGTCGAAATACTTCAGGTCGCTGATCATCACCTCGTCCCACAGCCCGCGGGCCTTCAGGTCGCGCACGAGGCCGGGATTCACCACCGTGAAGTCGCCTGACATGTTCGCCTTCACATAGAGGTTGCGGTAAGCCGGCTCGATCGACTGCGCGACGCCGCAGATGTTGGAGATCGTTGCGGTCGGGGCTATGGCCATGACGTTGGAGTTGCGCATTCCGGTGCTGCGCACCCGCTCCCGCAGGGTGTCCCAGTCCAGGGTCGAGGAGCGGTCGAGGTCGAGGCCGCCGCGCGCCTCAGCGAGCAACTCGACCGAGTCGATGGGGAGAATGCCCCTGCTCCACAGGGAGCCGTCGAAGGAGGGATAGCGCCCGCGCTCGGCCGCAAGCTCTGACGAGGCCGAGATCGCGAAGTAGCTGATCGCTTCCATGCTTGCATCGGCGAAGCGCAAAGCTTCGTCGGACGCCACCGCAATGCGCAGGGCCTGCAGGGCGTCCTGGAACCCCATCAGGCCCAGGCCCACCGGGCGGTGGCGGAGATTGGAGCGGCGCGCTTCCGGGATGGTGTAGAAGTTGATGTCGATCACGTTGTCGAGCATCCGCACGGCTTTCCGAACGGTGCGTTCGAGCCGCGCGAAATCGAGCCCGCTCTCGCTCAGATGATTGACGAGGTTGACGGAGCCGAGATTGCACACCGCGACCTCGTCGTCCGAGGTGTTGAGGGTGATCTCCGTGCACAGGTTCGACGAGTGCACCACGCCTACGTGGCCTTGCGGCGAGCGGATGTTGCACGGGTCCTTGAAGGTGATCCAGGGATGCCCGGTCTCGAACAGCATGGTGAGCATGCGCCGCCAGAGATCGACCGCGCGCACGCGCCGGAAGACCTTGACCTCGCCCCGGTCGGCCTTGGCCTCATAAGCCTCGTAGGCGGTCTTGAAGGCGGGGCCGTAGAGGTCGTGCAGATCGGGCGCCTCGTCGGGCGAAAACAGGGTCCAGTCCGCATTCGCCTCGACCCGCTGCATGAAGAGGTCCGGCACCCAGTTCGCCGTGTTCATGTCATGGGTGCGGCGGCGGTCGTCGCCGGTGTTCTTGCGCAGATCGAGGAACTCCTCAATGTCGATGTGCCAGGTCTCGAGATAGGCGCAGACAGCGCCTTTCCGCTTGCCGCCCTGGTTGACCGCGATGGCCGTGTCGTTCGCGACCTTCAGGAACGGCACCACGCCCTGCGACTCGCCGTTGGTGCCCTTGATGTGCGCGCCCAGGCCCCGCACGCGGCTCCAGTCGTTGCCGAGCCCTCCGGAGTACTTTGCAAGCAGCGCGTTGTCCTTGATCGACTTGAAGATGCCGTCGAGGTCGTCCGGCACGCTCGTCAGGAAGCAGGAGGAAAGCTGCGGACGCAGGGTGCCGGAATTGAACAGGGTCGGCGTGGAGCACATGAAGTCGAAGGACGAGAGGAGATCGTAGAACTCGATCGCCCTCGCCTCCCGGTCGATTTCCCGCAGCGCCAGCCCCATGGCGACGCGCATGAAGAAGGCCTGCGGCAGCTCGAAGCGGACGCCCTCCGTCTGCAGGAAGTAGCGGTCGTAGAGGGTCTGCAGCCCGAGGAACTGGAAGTTCAAGTCGCGCTCGGGCTTCAGAGCCGCACCGAGACGCGCGAGGTCGAAGCGCGCGAGTTCGGGATCGAGCAGCTGGACCGCGATGCCCTTGCGGATGAAGGCCGAAAAGTAATCGACGTAGCGCTCGCTCATCTCGCTCTGCCGCGCCTGCTCGGCGCGGCCATGGACGAAGCTCAGCGCCTCGCGGCGCAGCATGTCGAGCAGCAGACGCGCGCTCACATGGCTGTAGTTCGGCTCTGTCTCGATCAACGTGCGCGCGGCGAGGATCGGCGCCAGCGCCAGCTCCGCGGCCGAGATTCCGTCATAGAGGTTGCGCTCGGTCTCGGCGAGGATGCGCTCGGCCGACACGTCGGCCAGCCCCTCGCAGGCCTCCTCCACCACACGGGCGAGGCGCGTGAGATCGAGCGGCACGAGCCGTCCATCCTCGGCCCTGACGTTCAGGCTCGGCCTCTGGGGCTCCGCTGCCTGCATCTCCGCGGCGCGGGCGCGGGCGCGCTCGTCCCGGTAGAGCACATAGGCGCGCGCGATCTTGTGGTGCTCGCCGCGCATGAGGGCGAGCTCCACCTGGTCCTGGATCTCCTCGATGTGGAAGGCGCGCCCATGATCGGCGCGGCGCACGAGCGCGTCGGCGATCTGACGCGTGAGCCCTTCGACGATGTCGTGGACCCGACGGGACGCCGCGGCGGTGTTGCCTTCGACGGCCAGAAACGCCTTCGTGAGCGCAACTGCGATCTTCGACGGATCGAAGGGCGTCACGGCGCCGTTGCGGCGGATCACCCGGTATCCGGGCTCCGCGTCGGCGCGTGCGGAAAGACCCGTCGGCGGCAGCGCCGATGCGGGGGACGTGAAGTCCTGATGGTGGAGATGAGACATTCGGCAAACCCCATGTGTTGGGGGCTTGGGCCGAGGAACGCGCAGGCCTGAAGAAACGGCGGAAAAGTCCCGCCACGACAGGTGAGCGATCCAACGGGGCACCCCGCCCGAGGAACGTGATCGACTGTCAGAAGCAGGTCTCCTGGCTCGCGGGTCACCGCCTTCGTCGGCCTTCCCGGTGACGGATCACCAGTGGCGTGTTCGACGAAGGCTCGCCGCTTACAGTTGCGGGGGCAGCATCGGCCTTGCCCGAAGGCGCACCGATTTCCCTCTTAGCCCCGGAGGCGAATCCGGGGACTGCTGACATCTACATATGGTGGGAAGGAAAGCGGCGGCGTCAATACATTGTGCACGTTCTTCACCGCGCAATCGCCGTATGGTTACCGCCAGCTTTCATGCTGTGGACAAAAAGAAAACCCCGGTGTCGCCACCGGGGTCTCGAGGATCCGTTCGGACGATCGGGATCAGAAGTCTCGCTGTACGCGCAGACGGCCTTCCCAGGCGCTGTCCGAGCCGAACGATGTGCCGTCGGCCAGAGTCACGCGACCACGTGGATCGAGCCGGGCGTAGATGACCTCAGCGCCAATATCGAGGCCGGAGACCGGCTGCCAGATCAGGTTCGTACCGATGCGGGTTTCGTCGAAGTCGGCGAGGCCGGACGCGAGAGCGCCCGTCGAATAGTCGAACCGCGCATAGGAGCCGAAAATGTTCCAGCGCAGCTCGGGGGTCCAGTAGTGGCGGAAGCCGCCGGCCACCGACCAGCCCTTGCCGAGGTCGAGATCGCCGGTCACCGGGTTGATGTAGGCGTCGGCCAAGATCCCGTTGAGCACGCCCGTGGAGAGCGTATCGGTGGAGCCGCCCGTGATGTAGCTGAACGCGCCGCTGGTATAGGTGCCCGCGATCCAGGCCGCATCGCCTTCGGCCAGCATCGGCAGGTTCACGCCGACTTGGGCCGAGATCGCGAAGCCGTACTCGGTGTCCGGATAGACCGGAATGGCGGCGCCGAAGGGCGTCACCAGATCGTTGGATCGAATCTGGTGCACGGCGCCATGGAGCGAGGCCGTACCCCACGTACCGTCATACTTGAGGACACCGACGACATCCGGCGCACGCTCTCCCGCATAAGTGACCGGAAGCGCGGTGGTGCCGGCGACCAGGAAACCGTTCGAACGGCGATCGAGACCGCTTTCAATGGCCAGCGTGGCCGAGAAGCCGTTGCCGAACGAGAAGGTGTAGGCGAGCAGGTTGACGTCCGGCGCGTCGTCGAAGCGCAGCGTGCCCATATGGTCGGTGGGCAGATCGCCATTCGAGAAGAACGAGGTGACGCGACCAGCGGTCAGGCCGCCGAACTGCACGAAAGCCTGAGCGACGTTCGGCGAGGTGCTGACAATGCCCGTGTTGCCGAGGCCGAACGGCGTGCCCGTGGAGCGGGTGATCTCGAAGCGGACGAACGTACGGAGCAGGCCGTAAGCGGTCGCCGTGCGGGCGTCGAGCTGGATGCGGCCACGGGCGCGGAAGCCGATGGCGTCCTCACCGCGGACGAGCGGCTCGCCGTACAGGTAGTCGGCGCGAACACGGCCGCCGACGCGGAGGCAGGTTTCGGTGCCGGGGATGTAGAAGAAGCCTGCACCGTAGG
>JAFAAP010000307.1 GCA_023426505.1 Pseudomonadota bacterium | reverse complement strand
GACCTGGGTCGCCTCGAACCTCGTCCACGGCCGTATCGGCCGGGCCTGGATCGCCATCCGGGACATGGATCTGGCCGCCGAGCTGATGGGCATCCGTCCGCTGCAGACGAAACTCCTCGCCTTCGCGGTCTCGTCCTATTACTGCGGCGTCGCGGGCGCCCTTCTGGTCTTCCTCTGGTACGGCGGCGCGGAATACGACGTGTTCAACATCAACCAGTCGTTCTTCATCCTCTTCATGGTGATCATCGGCGGGTTGGGCAGCCTGATCGGCTCCTTCTTCGGCGCAGCCCTCATCTTCATCCTGCCGATCGTGCTCGGCATCGTCCTGCCGGCGATGCTCGCGCCCTTCGGCCTGTCGGTCGGGGCGGACGTCATCGAGCACCTGCGTTTCATGATCGTCGGCGCGCTCATCATCTTTTTCCTGATCGTCGAACCGCACGGCCTCGCGCGGCTTTGGCAGATCGGCAAACAGAAGCTCCTGGTCTGGCCGTTCCCCTACTGACGGTCGATCCACGCAAGGAGACGGGAACTCGACAATCCGGCTCAGCCGGACAACAACGGGAGGAAACGAAACCATGTCGTTTCGCAAATTGAGCCTTGGATTAGCCGTTGCCACCATGCTCGGCGGCACCGTCCTGCCTGCAGCCGCGCAGGATTCGATCTACGTTCCGCTCTTCACTTACCGCACCGGACCGTTCGCCGGGTCCGGCACCTTCATCGCCGACGGCATGCACGACTACCTCGAGATGCTGAACCAGCGTGACGGCGGTATCGGCGGCGTCAAGCTCGTGCTCGAGGAGTGCGAGACCGGTTACGACACCAAGAAGGGCGTCGAGTGCTACGAGGCCGTGAAGGGCAAGAACCCGGTCATCGTCAACCCGTGGTCCACGGGCATCACCCTTCCGCTCATCCCGCGCGCATCGGTGGACAAGATCCCGGTTCTCTCGATGGCCTATGGCCTCTCCGCCTCGGCGCGCGGTGACATCTTCCCCTGGATCTTCAACCCGCCGGCCACCTACTGGGATGGCCTGTCGATGATCATCAAGTACATCGGCGAGAAGGAAGGTGGCCTCGATAAGCTGAAAGGCAAGAAGATCGGCTTCCTGCATCTCGACGCCAGCTTCGGCAAGGAGCCCATTCCGCTGCTGGAAGAGCTGTCCAAGGAGCTGGGCTTCGAGGTGAAGCTCTATCCGGTTGCTGCGCAAGACATGCAGAACCAGTCGTCGCAATGGCTCAGCGCCCGTCGCGACAGGCCCGACTACATGATCATGTGGGGCTGGGGCTCCATGAACGGCGCCGCCGTGAAGGAGGCCGTCCGCTCCGGCTATCCGATGGACAAGTTCTACTCCGTGTGGTGGCCGAGCGAGGATGATGCGCGCAGCGGCGGCGCAGGCGCCAAGGGTTTCAAGACCCTCAATTGGCATGCGGTAGGAGCGAACTTCCCTGCGCTTCAGGACATCCAGAAGCACGTAGTCGACAAGGGGCTCTCGAAGGCCGCCAAGGACAAGGTCGGTGAGGTTCTCTACAACCGCGGCGTCTACAACTCCCTGCTCATCGCGGAGGGCATCGCTACCGCCCAGAAGCTCACGGGCAAGAAGGCGGTGACCGGCGAGGACGTCCGTCGCGGCATGGAGAACATCAAGCTCGATCCGGCTCGCCTGAAGGAGCTGGGGCTCGAAGGGTTCACCGATCAGCTCGTCCTGTCGTGCTCCGACCATAACGGCCATCGCCCGGCCTTCATGCAGGAATGGGACGGATCGAAGTGGGTGAAGATCTCCAACCCGATCGAGCCGATGACCGACCGGGTGAAGAGCCAGCTCGACGCCGCCGCCAAGGACTATGCCGAGAAGAACGCCGGCTGGCCCAAGCGCACGGAAGCCTGCGACAAGGCAAGCTGATGCCGCTCCGGGGCTCCGGCGTTTGGAGCTCCGACCAACATGTGCGGGCAGGATCCGTCCTGCCCGCTGCCCGATGGATTGAAGGGACAAGCCCATGAGCAGCGCCGTTCAGATGCCCGCTTCGGAGAAGCCGGAGGCCGCGGACATCGTGCTGTCGGTGAACAATATCGAGGTGATCTACGATCACGTCATCCTCGTGCTCAAAGGGGTGTCTCTCGCCGTCCAGCGCGGAGGGATCGTAGCGCTACTCGGCGCAAACGGCGCCGGCAAGACCACCACGCTCAAGGCCATTTCCAACCTGCTGCGTGCCGAACGCGGCGAAGTCACCAAGGGCACGATCGAGTTCAACGGTGAGCGGGTGGACCGCCTCTCCCCGAACGAACTGGTGCGCCGGGGCTGCATTCAGGTTCTCGAGGGGCGCCATTGCTTCGGGCACCTGACGATCGAGGAGAACCTTCTCACCGGCGCCTTCACAAGGCGCGACGGCAACGCCGCCATCCGCCGCGATCTGGAGGCGATCTACGCGTATTTTCCCCGCCTGAAGCAGCGGCGAAGCTCGATGGCAGGCTATACCTCTGGCGGCGAGCAGCAGATGTGCGCCATCGGCAGGGCGATGATGTCCCGCCCCAGCATGATCCTGCTCGACGAGCCATCCATGGGGTTGGCGCCTCAGATCGTCGAGGAGATCTTCGAGATCGTCCGGCAGCTCAACGCGTCCGAGGGGGTGTCCTTCCTGCTCGCTGAGCAAAACACCAACATGGCGCTGAAATATGCCACTTACGGCTATATCCTGGAAACAGGCCGCGTGGTCATGGACGGTCCGGCGCAGATGCTGCGTGAGAACGAGGACGTGAAGGAGTTCTACCTTGGCGTTTCCGAAGGCGACCGGAAGTCGTTCCGCAATGTGAAAAGCTACAAGCGCCGCAAGCGTTGGCTTGCGTGATCCCGTCCTCGCGCACGCGAATCCGATTGGAGGCAGCAGCCTTGACCGACGCCTATGATGCGCTCGAAACCCGCGATCCTGCCGAACGGGAGGCCGATCTGTTCGGCCGCCTGCCGGAGATCCTGAGCCGGGCAGCAGCCGCGCCTGGATATGCTGACCGGCTACGGGGATGCAATCTGTCCCGCGTCACCAGTCGCGAGGCGCTCGCGGCTCTGCCCGTGCTGCGCAAATCGGAACTGCCGGCCCTTCAGAAGGGCGGACTGCCCTTCGGCGGTCTCGTGCCGGATGCAGCGGGAGCGTTCGGGCGTCTTTTCACATCGCCTGGGCCGATCTTCGAACCGGAAGCCGCGATACCTGATCCCTGGCGCTCGGCCCGTGGCCTTTTCGCAGCGGGTTTTCGCAAGGGAGACATCGTCCTCAACACGTTCAGCTACCACCTGACCCCTGGCGGCTTCATCATGGATTCGGGGGCGCGGGCGCTTGGCTGCGCCGTCATACCGGCAGGACCCGGCAACACGGAGCAGCAACTGGAGCTGATCGAGGCCTATCGCCCGGTCGCCTATTGCGGCACGCCGGATTTTCTCAAGATCCTTCTTGATGGAGCTGAGTCCACTAGACGGGACGTGTCATCGATTAAGCGAGCGCTCGTCTCCGGTGCAGCCTTTCCAAAGACCCTTCAGGACGAGTTCGCAAGCCGCGATATCGCGGCTTTTCAGGCCTATGCCACGGCCGATCTCGGCTTCATCGCCTATGAGACGTCCGCGCGCGCGGGCCTCGTGGTCAACGAGGACATCATCGTTGAGATCGTGCGTCCCGGAACGGGGGATCCCGTTCCCCCCGGTGAGGTCGGCGAGATCGTGGTGACGAGCCTTGATCCTCATCATCCCTGGATTCGCTTGGCGCTGGGCGATCTGACGGCGGCGCTGCCGGACATCAGTCCATGCGGCCGGACCAACCTGCGGATCAAAGGCTGGATGGGCCGAGCCGATCAGGCCACCAAGGTGAAAGGGATGTTCGTGCGCCCCGAACAGGTCGCGGAGATCGGGCGGCGCCATCCTGGGCTCGGGCGCCTGCGTCTCGTCGTGACCCGCGACGGGGAGGCCGATCTCATGACGCTTTCAGCCGAGACGGATGCCGCCAGCGATAGGCTTGCCGATGAGGTCGCCGCTTCGCTGCAGGCGGTCACGAAGCTGAAGGGGCGCGTTCTGCTGGTCTCGCCCGGACAGCTGCCGAACGACGGGAAGGTCGTCGCCGACGAAAGACGATATGACTGAGCCGAGCTTCGCCTAGTTGGCTTCGTCCATCAGGCGCGACAAGGCTCTCGGGCTCGGGCGCACGAGCACATCCATTCGCCGTCCATCCGGAAACTCGATGGTTCTCAGGCTCATGACCTCGAGGCCTGAATTGACGCCATCACGAATCCGTGCGGAGCGAGCGCCGTCGCGGTCGAACCGCTCGGCCTCCCGGATCCTTGAGGCAGGTGCCGGTTTCGTCCGGTTGGAGGCAATTGCCTTTCGTTGCACGGACGCATCCGATCTGTTCGCGACCGTGGATCGTGCCGAAGGCCGGCGGGCTTTGCTGCTGTCCACCGTCTTTCGCGGTGAGGCTCGTTCGGTTGCGGCGGACTGGTCCGTCGCTGGCGTGGATTGTGGAGCGGTTGCGCTCTCCGCGCGAGGCTCCGACGCTCCCGCAGGAGGTGTCTTCCGCTCAGGCTGAGAGGCATGGTCTGGAGGCCTAGGAGACGATGCCGGTGACTGCGGAGCCGTTTTCGCCGTTGCGCCGACGTCGGCCGGTGGGTCGACCCATGGCCGTCCGGTTTGGGCCCAAGCGACGGTCGCACCCGTCAGTGCCGTGAGGAGCGAGGCCGCTCCCATCAGATGCTTCAATGCGCCCGTCATGACGTCCTCCGCGCTCATACCTCGAAAGAACGCTCAGGGTCTCGGCTCCGGTTCCATTCCGCTCTGTAACGCTGATGGCGTTCTCAAGAGGGGCGGCTTTGAGCTGGAGTCACGAGATCCGCGGGGTAAGGGACCCATTCCAAGCTTCGCGGCCGGCGGAAACATCCCGAAGGGGCTGAAAGGCATCAACTCTCCGGAACAGCGGAGGCTCAGGCCGGTTCATATGGGAGCATCCGGACTCGCACGATAATATCCGGGATCGACACGAGAATGTGATGGAGAGGTATTTGGCCAGCCGTTCTGATGTTCCTCCCACTCATACTGTCAAGCCCGTCGAACCGCCTCCGGCGTCTGATCGGCCCACCTCGGCGATGCTGAAGGGCGATATCGACAGCGGCCGGACCGGAGACAAGAACCCCGTTTTCGATCCGGGACTGTCGCCGCTCGGCACGGATGATGAAGCGGCCGGCACTCCTCCCAGTTCCGTCCGGATCAGGCTGGCCCGCTACTCCGAAAACCTCGGCCGCTGGGTGCAAGGAAGTCGGCAGGCCGGAGCAGCCCATCATAAGTGGGATGGGTTTCCTGTCGTGTTCGTCGGCTCTATCGGGATTATCGCCCTCGTCCTCATCGTTGGGATCTGGGCTGTTCGCGCCGGGTAGCCTGAGCCTGACCCTCTCACCTGTTGCGATCACTTCGCTCTCGCAAATCGGCAATAGTATGCAGGGCGACATTGCAACTCCGCAATCGAACGGGGTGTGCAACCATTGCGCGATCTCACGAACGTAGTAATTCGTGATGCGAGTGTCTGTTCTCCCCTCGCGCCCGAACCAAGACATCCGCATCACGTTAATTTTTAAGGCCCGGGCAACCGATTGGCCGTATGATCAGCGTGGCTGGACTTGTGCTAGAGGTTGGCATGCTCGAATGAAACAGGAGACAGCCTTCGAACCCTCGGCCTCCGCAACGTGGCCCGTTGGCGCCAGCCAGACCGCCATGCTGTTGCGTCACTCCGAGCGGACGAAGATGTCCCTCGGTCCTCCGGCGACCTGGACCCCGACGTTGCGCGTGCTGGTCGATCTCATCCTTGCCTCCCACCTTCCCATGGCAATCCTTTGGGGGGCGAACCTCGTCCTGATCTACAACGATGCCTATGCACCGATCCTTGTCGATGAGCACCCCCGTATCTTGGGGCGCCAGGCGCGCGAGCAGGAGCGTAAGGCGCTTCATATCAGTGACTCCACGATCAACAGGGTGCTGAAGGGGGAAACCGTCTCCCTCACCAACCAACTGATCCGGATTTCGCATCGCGGCGGCACCGTCGACGCCTGTTTCACTTTTTCCTACAGCCCGGTCAGAGACGAAACAGGGCGCATTGCAGGGATGTTCGCGACTGCGGTCGAGACCATGGATCGGGAGAAGGCCGAGACTGTCCTCCGGGAGAGCGAGGAGCGGTATCGTCAGCTCTCCGAGGCCCTGCCGCAGATCGTGTGGTCGAGTGATGCGGCAGGAGACGTCGACTTCTTCAATTCACGCTGGTTCGCCTATACCGGTTTGCACGACGAGGAGGGCTATTCCGCCGGGTGGGAGCGCGCCATCCATCCAGAGGATCGCGCCCGGGTGCTGAAGATTTGGGGGGAGGCGCGCAGATCCGGCCGATCCTGTGAGATCGAGTATCGGCTGCGGCGGGCGGACGGTGTCTATCGCTGGCATCTCGATCGAGCGGTCCCGGTGCAGGACAGACGCGGGCAAGTCGTGCGCTGGTTTGGCACCTTCACCGACATCGATGATCGTAAGCATGCAGAAGAGGCTTTGCGGGAAAGCGAGGAGCGCTTCCGTCAGTTCGCGGAAAACTCCTCTGCGGTCCTCTGGGTTCTCGATGTCGAAAGCATGACGCTTGAATACTTGAGCCCCTCCTTTCAGCAGGTTTGGGGAGAGCCGCTCGATGTGGTGCCACGCGACTTCTCGCATTGGATCCAGTCCGTTCACCCGAACGACCGCGACGACGTCGTGGCCGCCCTGGCACGTGTGCGCCAGGAGGGCGAGGTGATCGTCAAGGAGTATCGCGTCATACGGCCCGACGGCACCGTGCGCTGGATCCAGAATACAGGCTTCCCGATCCTCGACGAGCATGGGACCGTCAAAAGAGTGGCCGGAATCGCTCAGGACGTCACGAGGCACAACGGGTCGATGGTATACATCGTCGACAGCGATCCGGTTGTACGCCGCAGCCGCTCTCTGCTCTTCCAAGGAGCCGGATATCAGGTGAAGACATTCCCATCTGCGGAGGCCTTTCTTGAGGTCGCTCCCGTCCTCGTTCCAGGTTGCGTCATTCTCGACGTCAAGAGTCCCAACATGAGCGGGTTGATCCTCCCCAAGGAGCTGAAGGCGCGCAGGATCGGTCTGCCGGTCGTGGTGATCGGCGAAGCGCAGGGAGATGTATCGTTCGGCGTTCAGGCAATGAAGGCAGGAGCCGTCGACTTCCTCGACGTGCCACATGATACGAGACAACTCCTCGATGCGGTTGCGTCCGCGCTAGCGGGCATCCGCGACATCGCGGAGCGGGATCAGGCGGCCGAACTCGCCAAGGCCCGGATCGCCGCCTTGTCCTCCCGCGAGCGCGAGGTGCTGGAGAGGTTGCTCGCCGGGGGCACAAACAAGACCATCGCGCGGGATCTCGACATCAGCCCCCGCACGGTCGAGGCCCATCGCGCACGCATCATGGAGCGCCTTGGCGCGCAGAGCCTCCCCGAACTCGTTCAGATCGCGATGGCGGCTGGCCTGACACAGGGGGGACGCGGTTCCTCCGGCGAAGCGGATCGCTGAACTGCCCGGACCGCGTTGGGCCGTACGTCGGAGAGATCGGAAGGACGCAACGACTGTCCATTCTCCGGCGTTGACCTGGGGTCAGAACTCTCGTTCTCTTGAATGTCCTCGGTCAGCAGATGGTGTCCTCATGCAGCCGGCGATCGATCAGAACACCCTGGAAAGTCTCATCGCTCTCGGGCGCCGGAAGGGCGGCCTGACGAATCGTGATCTTGAGACGGCGCTGCCCACCGCAGCCATGAGCGTCGAGGACATCGCGCTGGTGGTGCTGCAACTCGAGGAAGCAGGGGTGCCGATCGACCTCGAGGAAAGTCTATTGTCGCGAAACCAGGGAGAGGTGGCGGCAAGGCCGCTCCAGAGCGCCGAGATCCTGCCATTTCCGAAACGCCTGGAGGATCCTCCCAAGGCGCGCCTGAAGCAGGCGCTCTCCAATGCCCCATCGCCTGCACCACAGACGCCTTCTCTCACCACAAACCCGAGCCGTCGCGCTCACTGGGCCGTGAGCGGAAGCATCTTGATCCTTGTGCTGATCGCTCTTGCCATTCTGGTTATGCGGAGCTGACTGCCACGCGGAGAACGGCCCTCGCGCCAAAAAACCTTAAGGCGTGATCCGCCCTACCACCTCGAAGCCACCTGTCGTGGGGCGGAGGACCAGAACTTCTCCTTCCGCCGGGAAGATGTTCGTCAGGGCAGTGATGTTGACCTGATGCGTCACCATCGCCAGAACGCCGGGTCCCTTCCAACTGCTCACCAGTTTGCGGACTTCATTGGTCTGTACATCGTTCCTGCTCCGCTCGGAGAAGAACGAGTCGAGTGGTGGGAAAGGCTCGACCCGGCTGCCGAATGCGAGCCTCCCGGTATCAACGGCCCGACACCAGCGACTCGAAAGCACCCGCTCGACTTGGACGCCTTGCGCCCTGAAGTGCTCGCCGAGTTCTTGAGCTTGCGTACGGCCCTCAGGAGAAAGGTTCCTTTGGGACGAGCAATCATCCAAGCGGAAGCCGCTCGGATCCCCGGTGCCCGGCGCCCGTGCATGACGCAGGAGCGCCACCGTGCCGCCGTTCCGTAGAGCCTGCCATGCTGCGTCGGATGCCATGCTTGGCTGAGTCCGGACTGCCATCATGGCCATGGTCAGGAGGAGTAGAACCCGCATGCAACTCTCAAGGCTGATCACATCGTCGACCAGTGGAAGATAGGGCGCGCCTTGAATGTGTCTGCGGGCGGTGGAGGCCGCTCAGCTTTCCTCGGCCCGAGGCGCCGTGGCCGCGGCGCGGGCCATATCCACGAGCGCGCGGCGCATCGCCGGATTCTCGATCTTGAGAAAGGCGCGCGCGAGCTCGATGCCTTCCTTGCTGGTCAGAAGATCCTGAATTCCATACGGAGCGGCATCCGAGGCATCACCGGTGCCGCTCCGCTGCTCGAAGAAAAATGAGACCTGCACGCCCAGTGCGTCGGCAATGGCTTGAAGACGAGCGGCGCCGACGCGATTGGTGCCCTTCTCGTACTTTTGGATCTGCTGAAAAGTGATGCCGAGGATATCGCCCAGCTTCTCCTGGCTCATGCCGATGGCGGTGCGCTGCAAGCGAATGCGCGTTCCGATAAGCTTGTCGACAGGACCCGTGGATTTTGTGACCATCTACTCATACTCCCCCGTGAATTCGGTACGATCAAGAGTGGAGTTTGTCTACTGTCGGGGCCGAACGAGCACCCGATGCTGGTAGTTCTACTAGGTGCAGAACTGAATGATCCCGATTGAACCAGCGAGCGTCTTGAAACTGCGCCGATCTCTTGAATGAAGACCAAAGACATCGGCGGGAATACCCGTCGATGTCCGAAGCGGTTTTCGCCGAGGGTCGAGCAGTGCAGGGTTCTCAGGGAACAACCCGAACCGCGCCCTTGGCTGCGCTGGTCGTCATGGCCGCGTAAGCCCGCAGGGCGGTCGAGATCTTACGTTGACGCTCGGCCGCGGGCTTCCAGGCCTTGCTGCCGCGAGCCTCCATCGCGGCACGGCGCTGAGCCAGATCCTCTTCCGAGATGGCAAGCCGGATCGTGCGGTTCGGAATATCGATCTCGATGCGGTCGCCCTCTTCCACGAGGCCGATGATGCCGCCTTCGGCCGCCTCGGGCGAGACATGCCCGATCGAGAGGCCGGAGGTGCCGCCTGAGAAGCGCCCGTCCGTGATGAGAGCGCAGGCCTTCCCGAGGCCCTTCGACTTCAGATAGCTCGTGGGATAGAGCATCTCCTGCATGCCGGGGCCGCCGCGCGGTCCTTCGTAGCGGATCACGACCACATCGCCCGCCGTCACGACGCCGCCGAGGATTCCCTGCACGGCGGCGTCCTGGCTTTCGAAAACCCGGGCTGGTCCGCTGAACACGAGAATGCTCTCGTCCACGCCCGCCGTCTTCACGATGCAGCCATCCGCCGCGAGATTGCCGGTCAGAACGGCGAGCCCCCCATCCTTGGAGAATGCATGCGCGGCGCTCCGGATGACGCCCTTCTGCCGATCGAGGTCGAGTTCCTCGTACCGGCGCTCCTGGCTGAAGGGCACGGTCGTGGGAACGCCGCCCGGAGCAGCCTGATAGAAGGTCCGCACGGTTTCGCTGCCAGTGCGCTGCACGTCCCAGCGGTCGAGCGCGTCTCCGAGGCTCGCGGCATGGATGCTGCCGGCGTCCCGGTGAAGGAGCCCCGCTCGATCGAGCTCGCCGAGAATGCCCATGATGCCGCCCGCCCGATGCACATCCTCGATGTGCACGTCCGGAACGGCCGGGGCGACCTTGCACAGCACCGGCACCCGCCGCGAGAGCCGGTCGATGTCCTCCATGGTGAAGTCGACCTCGGCCTCATGAGCCGCCGCCAGAAGGTGCAGCACCGTGTTGGTGGAGCCGCCCATGGCGATGTCGAGGGTCATGGCGTTCTCAAACGCCTGGAACGTAGCGATGTTGCGCGGCAGCACCGAGGCATCGTCCTGCTCGTAGTAGCGACGAACCAGATCGACGATCAGATGGCCGGCCTCGACGAAGAGGCGCTTGCGGTCCGCGTGGGTCGCGAGCACCGTGCCGTTGCCGGGAAGCGCGAGACCCAGCGCCTCTGTCAGGCAGTTCATGGAATTGGCCGTGAACATGCCCGAGCAGGAGCCGCAAGTGGGGCAGGCCGAACGCTCGATGACCTTGACCTCTTCATCGGTGACGGTGTCGTCCGCGGCCGCCACCATGGCGTCGACCAGATCGAGCTTCTTCAGCTTGCCGCGGAAATTGATCTTGCCAGCCTCCATCGGACCGCCGGACACGAAAACGACCGGGATGTTGAGGCGCAGGGAGGCCATTAGCATCCCGGGGGTGATCTTGTCACAGTTCGAAATGCAGACGAGTCCGTCCACGCAATGGGCATTGGCCATGTACTCGACGGAATCGGCGATGATCTCGCGGGAGGGCAGGCTGTAGAGCATGCCGTCGTGGCCCATGGCGATGCCATCGTCGACCGCGATGGTGTTGAATTCCTTGGCGACCCCGCCCGCCTTCTCAATCTCCCGAGCGACGAGCTGGCCTAGGTCCTTCAGGTGCACGTGCCCGGGCACGAACTGAGTGAAGGAGTTGACGACCGCGATGATCGGCTTGCCGAAATCTTCGTCCTTCATGCCCGTCGCCCGCCAGAGCCCTCGGGCGCCGGCCATGTTGCGGCCATGGGTCGAGGTGCGGGAGCGATACTGGGGCATGGGACGATAAACCTGCTGAAGCGTGAAGGTGCAACATGCCTACACCGGCCGGGCAGGCGCTTTCAAGCACAGGATTGACGCGCTTCAGGGATGCCCCGCCCCCGGAAGACAAGGTTTCCCCGGAGGTTTTCGGGCTGACTTGGATGCTTCTGGTATCCCTCTCCGAGGAAGCGGGCGGGGCGCGGGGGGCGCGCGCGCCGCCCACCCGGCC
>JAFAAP010000289.1 GCA_023426505.1 Pseudomonadota bacterium | reverse complement strand
GCCGAAGCAGGAGCGGGCCCCATGCGCGATCGCCTTCTCGAAATCCGCGTCGTCCAGGATGATGTTGGGCGACTTGCCGCCGAGTTCCTGGTGGACGCGCTTGACCGTATCGGCGGCCGCCTTGGCGCCCAGGATGCCGGCGCGGGTCGAACCGGTGAACGACACCATGTCGATGTCCGGATGGCTCGAAATTGCCGCGCCGACGGTCGGCCCGTCGCCGTTGACGAGGTTGAACACGCCCGCAGGCACGCCGGCCTCGTGCATGATCTCGGCGAACAGCATCGACGACACCGGCGCGATCTCGCTGGGCTTCAGCACCATGGTGCAGCCGGTGGCGAGCGCGGGCACCACCTTGCAGGTGACCTGGTTCATCGGCCAGTTCCACGGGGTGATGAGGCCGACGACGCCGACCGGCTCTCGCACCACGAGGGTGTTGTTGACCACCTCTTCGAACTCCATCGTCTTGAGCACGGCGATGCCCTGCGCGATGTGTCCATGTCCGGCGCCGACCTGCGCCTCCCGGGCGAAGCCCAGGGGAGCGCCCATCTCCTTGGAGATGGCGTCGGCCATCTCGTCCGCGCGTCTGACATAGGCGGCCAGGACGGCTTCGAGCAGGTCGATTCGTTCCTGGCGGCTGGTCCGGGAATAGGACCCGAAGGCGCGCTGCGCCGCGCCGACGGCCTGGTCGACGTCCTCCGCCGTGCCGAGCGAGATCCTGGCGAAGGCCTCCTCGTCGGCCGGGTTGATGACGTCGAGGGTCGGGCGGCCTGCCGGCCGGACCCAGCGGCCGTCGATATAGAACGACAGATATTCTTGCATGGATCTGGTGCCTCCGCGCTGGCCTTCATGATGGGTTCTGGCTCCATCATGCTCAAAATTCTATCCAGCGCCAGCCCCAAATGGGGCATTTAAAGGTAAGGCGGCGTGCAGGCGCTGACCACTTCGCAGATCTCGGTGCCGATGTTGCGGAAGCGGTGGGAGATCCGGCTGTCGAAGAGATAGGCGTCACCCGCCCGCAGGACCTGGACCTGGTCGCCGACGGTGACCTCGAGCTCGCCCGAGATGACGATGCCGCCCTCATGGGAGGCGTGCTCGAGCATCGTCGGGCCCGTATCGGCGCCGGGCTCGTAGCGCTCATGGAGGATCTGGAGCCCGTGCTCCCGCGCATTCCCGACCTGGCGGAGGGTCATGCGCTTGTTCTGCTTGCCGTTGATGCTGCCGAGCTTGGACGTGAGATCGATCAGCTCGTCGGGCGCGTAGAAGACCTTGTGCTTCTCCCGCGTCGTCTCCTGGAAGAAGTCGGCCATGGTCATCGAGACGCCGCCAAGAATCTTTCTCAAGGAGGCCACGGAGGGGCTGTTCCGGTTCTGCTCGATCATCGAGATCAGGCCATGGGTCACGCCGGCGCGGATCGCCAGATCGCGCTGGGATAGACCGGCCGCAAGCCTGATTTCCTTCAGCCTCGCTCCAACATCAAATTCCATTGACCCTCCGAGTCACTTCGGGAGCATCTTGCCATGCTCAAAATTTTAAGCAAAGCTGCGATTGTTCAACAATGATCTATTCAGTGAATACCGGGAGTCTCCTGATGAGCGCAACATCCACCCTCGGGGCCCGCCACAAAGCCGCCGTGCCCCGCGGCGTCGCGACGAAGGACCTCTACGTCGCGAAAGCCGAGAATGCAGAGCTCTGGGACGTGAACGGCAAGCGCTACATCGACTTCGCGGCCGGCATCGCGGTGCTGAACACCGGCCATCGTCATCCCGACGTGATGGCGGCCGTCCGGGCCCAGACGGAGGCCTTCACCCATACCTGCTTTCACGTGGCGCCCTACGAGAGCTATATCGGCCTCGCCGAGCGGCTGAACGGGCTCACGCCCGGCAGCTTCGACAAGAAGACGATGCTCGTCACGACGGGCGCGGAGGCCGTGGAGAATGCGGTCAAGATCGCCCGCGCCGCCACGGGCCGGTCGGCCATCGTCGCGTTCAGCGGCGGCTTCCATGGCCGCACCATGATGGGCATGGCGCTGACCGGCAAGGTCGCTCCCTACAAGAAGGGCTTCGGGCCGTTCCCGGCCGAGGTGTACCATGCGCCTTACCCGAAGACCTATCACGGCATCGATGTGGAGCGGGCCCTGTCCGGCGTGCGGGACCTGTTCCTGTCCGACGTGGATCCGTCCCGCGTCGCTGCCTTCATCGTCGAGCCGGTGCAGGGGGAGGGCGGCTTCTATATCGCGCCTCCGGAATTCCTGCGCGGCCTGCGCGAGATCTGCGACCAGCACGGCATCCTCCTGATCGCAGACGAGATCCAGACCGGCATCGCCCGCACGGGCAAGATGTTCGCCATCGAGCATGCGGGCGTCGTGCCGGACCTCGTCACCATGGCGAAGGGCCTGGGCGGCGGCTTCCCGCTCGCGGCCGTGACCGGACGGGCGGAGCTGATGGATGCGGCAGGGCCGGGGGGACTCGGCGGAACCTATGGCGGCTCGCCGATCGGTGTCGCTGCGTCCCATGCTGTGCTCGACGTGATCGAGCGCGAGAAGCTGTGCGAGCGTGCGCTGGAGCTCGGCAACCTCTTCCGCGAGCGGCTCGAAGGTCTCGCGCGGCGCAACGAGTTCTCCTGCATCGGCGATGTTCGCAACCTCGGCGCCATGATCGCAATCGAGCTGGTGAAGGACCGCCACACCCGCGAACCCGATGCCGCGCTGACCTCCGCGCTCGTGGCGAAGGCGCAGGAGAAAGGGCTGATCCTGCTCTCCTGCGGCGTTGACGCGAACATCATCCGCATCCTCACGCCGCTCACGATCCCGTTCGAGCAGGCCCGCGAGGGGCTCGACATCCTGGAGGAGGCGCTCGGCGAGGTCGTCGGCTCCGCCCTCACCACCGCAGCCTGACACCTACCGCATGGCATTGGCGGGCTCTCCGCCAGGGAGGCCGCCAATGACCTTCACTCCGGATGCGCGGATTAACCTGGACCGCCTCCTCGCCGATCTCGACCGGTCTGCCGGGATCGGAACCGGGCGAGAAGGCGGATTGTCCAGGCTCGCTCTGAGCGATGCCGACCGGGAGATGCGCGATCTCTTCGTCGGCTGGTGCCGCGAAGCGGGCCTAGCCGTCTCGGTGGACGAGGTCGGCAACATCTTCGGGCGGCGCGCCGGGCGGGAGGATGACCTTCCACCGGTGCTGGTGGGCAGCCATCTCGACACGCAGGCCAATGGCGGGCGCTTCGACGGCATCCTTGGGGTGCTCGGCGCTCTCGAAGTGGTCCGCACGCTCAACGATCTGGGGCATGTCACCCGACGTCCGATCGAGATCGTGAACTGGACGAACGAGGAGGGCGCACGCTTCTCGCCCCCCATGCTCGCCTCCGGCTGCTTTGCTGGAGAATATGCCGTGGAGTGGGTGCACGAGCGGCCGGCCGACGACGGCGCGACCTTCGGCGGCGAGCTCCAACGCATCGGCTATCATGGATCCACGCCCGCGGGCAGGCGCGTTCCGGATGCCTATTTCGAGCTGCACATCGAGCAAGGCCCCATTCTCGATGAGGAGAAGGTGCAGGTCGGCGTCGTCACCCATGCCTATCGCTCGCATGGGTTCCTCGTCGAATTCCATGGCGAGACCGCCCATACAGGGCCGTGGCCGATGGAGAAGCGGCGCAACGCCCTGATCGCCGCCGCGCGGCTGCTCGTCGGCGTCGACGACATCGGGTGGGAGTTCGCGCCGAGCGGCGGAAAGGCGACCGCCGCCCGGCTGGTCGCATGGCCCAACAAGACCGGCATTCTCTCCGATTGGGCGCAGGCCGTCTGCGACGTGCGTCATGACGATCCGGCCAAGGCTGACAGCATGGCCGACAAGGTTGTCGCCGCGGTCGAAGCCGCAGCCGGGCGCGCGGGCTGCGAGGTGAAGATCCTGGACCGCTGGACCTGGGGCGGTCGAATCTTCGACGATGCTCTCGTCGGCTCGATCAGGTCCCATGCAGGAGCGCTCGGATATTCCCATCGCAACCTGGCCAGTCAGGCCGGGCACGATGCCTATTTCCTCGCCAGGATCTGCCCGACCGCGATGATTTTCACGCCGTGCCGCGACGGCATCACCCACAACAATGCGGAATACGCCGCACCGGAGGACATCGAGCCCGGCACCAATGTCCTGCTGCATGCTCTGGTTGAGCGCGCGGACCGTTGAACCCGGATCTACAGCGACCGAAAGAACGATCCACAAAAGAAGAGGGTATGATGAGTTTCAAGTGCACCGTTCCGGCTGTTCCGACAGTCCAGCAGGATGATGCCGACGTCCGGATCACGCGATGGGACTTCGCCCCCGGCGCCGTGACGGGATGGCATCGCCACGAATGGCCATACTTTGTCGTGATGCTGGTCGACGGAACGCTCCGCATTCACAACGGCGAGAATGCAACCGACATACCGCTCGTGGCGGGGCAGGCCTATTCCCGCAAGTCCGGGATCGAGCACGACGTCATGAACGGCTCCGATCACCCGATCGCGTTCATCGAGATCGAGATCAAGCGTCCCGAGGCGTTCGCAATTTGGGCGTGAGAAGCATCATGCGGGTGTGAGAACTCGGCCCGGATTGAGAATTCCCTTCGGGTCGAGGGCATGCTTGAGCGTCCTCATCAAGTCGAGCTCCGCCTCTGTGCGGCTCATCCCGAGATAGGGACGCTTGAGAACCCCGATGCCGTGCTCGGCCGAGACGGTGCCGCCCACCTCTGCGACAACGCCGTAGATGACCTCATTCATCGCTCGGCCCACGGCGTCGTCGTAGCTCTCGTCACACAGCGAGAGGTGGATGTTGCTGTCCGCCACGTGGCCGAAGACGATGAGTGTCGCGTTCGGCCAGCGAGCGGCGCAGCGCTGCCGCAGCAGATCGACGGCCTCCGCCATGCGGGAGAGCGGAATGCTCACGTCGAAATGCGATCCCTCGGGAAGGACACGACCGAACTCGTAATTGGCCTCGCGATAGGCCCAGAACTTCTTTCGGTCGTTGCCCGATTGCGCAACCAGGGCGTCCTTGACCACGCCCTCGTCGATGAATTCGGCGAGAGCCTCGGCAAAAGCGTCCTCCGCGCCGGGATCCTCGCCCATCGCGGCCTCGATCAGCAGCGTGATCTCGTGCCGTTCGGCGAAAGGCTGAGCTAAGCGCGAGCGGTTGATCGCGACGTCCATGTATTCACGCCACATGGCCTCGAAGACGAGAAGGCGGCCGGGAAAGCGGCTGTCGAACCGGCGCAGCACCGCAAGCGCATCCCCGAAGCTGTCGACGGCGCAGAGCGCGGACGCGAGACCTTTCGGGCTCGGGTGCAGTGCGAGCACGACGCGGGTGACGATGCCGAGCGTTCCTTCGCTGCCGATGAACAATTGCGTCCAGTCGTAGCCGGCATTGTTCTTCATCATCTTGTTGAGCGAGCGCAGAACGCGGCCATCGGCCAGGACGACTTCGAGGCCCAGTACGTTGCGGCGGGTCATGCCGTAGCGGAGAACTTGGTTGCCGCCGGCATTGGTGGCAACATTCCCGCCGATGGTGCACGTGCCGCGTGCGCCAAGATCGATGCCGCACAGAAAACCCGCCTCCTCTGCGGCCGATTGGATGACCGTGAGAGACGTGCCCGCCAGCGCCGTCAGCGTCGCGCTGTCGCGGTCGATCTCCTCCACGCCGGTCATCCGCTCGAGCGAAAGCGCTATCTCGCTCTCCTGGGGATTCGCGCCGCCCGCCAGACCGGTCATTCCACCCTGCGGAACGACCCTGTGGCCGTGCGCGTGGCAGATCGCCAGGCAACGTGACACCTCCTCGGTCGAGCGCGGGAGGAGCAGGGCGAGGGGCGCATGCTGCCTGGCCCCGCTCGCGTCGCCGAAGTTCCTGTCGGGAATGTCGCTCCCGATCCTGACGCATTCCCTTCCGAGTGCCGTGAGCAAGGCGTCGAGAACGGCCGTCATGGATGTCTGCTCCTGGGATCGTGGTGTGAGGGTGCGCCGGGGCGGGTCAAAGTGCTTAAAATTCTATACATCGACGGCGCATCGAACGACCAGCACCCCGGTGCCTCTCCCGCAGGCATTTGGTAAATTTTCTACAGGGGCCTTGTGCAAAAAAACGTCACCCGTAGTGGGTCTTGCTACCTCGAGTTGATTGCCATGCTCAGAATCTTGAGCAAATCTAACGTTAGGGAACCTAATAATCCGAACAACGCGGGAAGATTTCAATGGGCTTCATGATCGGGCGAGTCCCTGACCTCGAGACAAGCGGGCCGCCCCTGGCCGCGTGCGCAGCGCCCCATGAAATTGCTTCGCTGACACATCCCATCCAGATGATCTGACGACTTCCGGGTTCGGGTGCGCCGCTTGCGACACCCGCCCGCGGCACGGGCTCGCCCTTTGCTTCATCGACAACGGAATACGGTCACCGCGCAGATGCTCCAATCGATGAGAATCTGCCGAACGGGAGAAGAACAATGCAGAAGGCTGATACGATCATCTCTGGAGGCAGAATCTTTTCAGGTCTCGCGGAGGGGTTCGTCGAGGCGCTCGCCATCGGCGGCGACCGCATTCTGGCGGTCGGCAGCGTGGCGGATGTGGAGGCCCTGCGCGGTCCTTCGACCCGCGTGATCGATCTCGCTGGACGCGTGGCCATACCCGGCCTGAACGACGCGCACATGCATCTCCTTCCGCTCGGGCTCGGGATGCAGGAGGTCAATCTGCGTCCGGAAGAGGGCGTCACCAGCATGGACGAGCTCCTGCGCCGCATCGGCGAGGCTGCGAAGTCGAAGCCCGCAGGCGCATGGATCACCGGCCGCGGATACGATCACAACGAACTTGCGGAGGGCCGCCATCCGACCGCGGAGGAGCTCGATCGCGTGGCTCCGAACAATCCCGTCTACATCAAGCGCACCTGCGGCCATGTGGGCGTCATCAACACCCTCGCGATGCGTGAAGCAGGAATCGGCCACAACACGCCGAGCCCCGACGGAGGCCTGATCGAGCGTCGCGACAACAAGCTCACGGGCCTTGTGGCCGAACTTGCCATGCGCCTCATCGTGAACGCGATGCCGAAGCCGTCGAAGGACGAACTCGTCGCGGCGATCGAGCGGGCAGGGGACTACATGCTCTCGCAGGGCTTCACGAGCGTCATGGATGCAGCCGTTGGCATGCTGGCGGGCATGGATGAGATCGCCGCCTACGAGGAGGCCGCCGGCAACGATCGGCTGCCCGTGCGGACCTGGATCTGCATCTACGGCAACGCGGATGGAATCGGCGACGAGGCTCATGCGGCGGGCTATCGCTTCGGTCGCGAGGTCGGCTTCCTGCGCTACGGCGCCATGAAGGTCTTCGGTGACGGCAGCGCCGGCGGGCTGACTGCCGCCATGAGCGAGCCGTACGTCGTCGGCGACCCGGAAAACCGCGGCATCTTCTGCTACACCGATGCGGAGATGCACGGATACCTCGCGCATTACCACAAGCTCGGATACCAGCTCGCGATCCACGCGATCGGCGATGCGGCGATCGAGCAGGTGCTCACCGGCATCGAGAGGGCTGCAACGCCGGATCAGCCGATCACCGGCCGCCGCCACCGGATCGAGCATTGCGGCTTCCTCACGGACGGACAGCTCGCCCGCATGGCGGCGGCGGGAATCGAGCCCGTGCCCCAGCCTCTCTTCATGTACGAGTTCGGCGACCTGTACGTGCACAATCTCGGCGAGAAGCGCGCGAGCGCGGCCTATCCGATGAAGAAGTGGCTCGATGCCGGCCTCCATCCGGCCGCGAGCTCGGACGCGCCGGTCTGCGCCACCAATCCGTTCCAGAACCTTTTCACCATGGTGACGCGGCAGACCAAGCGTCACACGGAGATCGGCGGGATTGAGAAGCTCACGATGGAGGAGGCGGTCCATGCCTACACCTATTGCGGCGCCTACACGCAGTTCGCCGAGACCGATCTGGGCCGCCTGGTCCCGGGGCAACTCGCCGACATCGCGATCCTGTCGCATGACGTCTTCGCCGTCTCGCCGGAGACTGTCGAGAAGGACGTCCGCTGCGACATGACCATCCTTGGCGGCAAGGTGGTCTATGACCGAGAGGGTCAGCTCGCCACCGCGGCGGAATAGGACGGTCTGTCATGCTGCGTCATACGCTCGAGCGCCTGCTCCTCGCGGTGCCCGTTCTCTTCGGGGTTCTCCTCCTCGGCTTCTTCCTCATGCAGGTCGTGCCGACGGATCCAGCCATCGTGCGCGCGGGTCCCACCGCCAGCATGGAGGTGATCGAGGCGATCCGTCAGGAACTCGGCCTCAACGAGCCGCTCTGGAAGCAGTTCTTCATCTATATCGGACGGCTGCTCCAGGGTGATCTGGGGGTTTCGATCATCAACAACGTTCCCGTCACGCAGGAGCTCGGCGCAACCATCGGCCCGACTCTCGAGCTGATGCTCGCCTCCCTCGTCTGGGCCATTCCCCTCGGCATCGCGATGGGAACCATCGGGGCCTATTACCGCGGCACTTTTCTCGACCGCATCATCATGGCGGCGTCAGTGGCGGGCGTGTCGGTCCCGGTCTTCTTCCTCGGCCTGACCCTGATCTGGTTCCTCGGGTTCCAGTATCAGCTCCTGCCCTTCACCGGGCGCCCCGGACCGATCTGGACCTGGGAAGGGTTCAAGGCCGTCATCCTGCCGGCGATCACGCTGGGAGGCGTCTTCGTGGGTCCGGTCGCCCGCATGACCAGGTCCTCGGTCCTCGACGTCCTGGGAGCCGATCACGTCCGCACCGCCCGCGCGAAGGGCCTCCCGGAGCGAACGGTCGTGTCGCGACACGCCCTGCGCAACGCCCTCGTGCCGGTTGTGACGCTCATCGGCCTTCAGATCGGCTTCCTGCTCGGCGGCGCGGTCGTGACCGAGACCGTGTTCAGCTGGCCCGGCATCGGCCGGCTCGCGGTGGGCGCGATTCTCTCCAGCGACCTGCCGATGGCGCAGGGAACCATCATCGTCCTCTCGCTCGGCTTCATCCTCGTGAACCTGGCCGTGGACGTCCTTTACGCAGTGCTTGATCCGAGAGTGAGGGGCGCATGAGCGACGGCGTCGTGATCCCACAAAGTCCCGCAAGCGCGCAGCAGCCCGAGGCCGAGCGGATCGTCCGCCGCCCATCGGTCCTCCTTCTGCTGCTGCGGGAGCCGAGCGCCTGCGTGGCGCTGCTGACGGTGGTCGTCATCCTGCTCGCGGCCCTCTTCGCGCCGTGGCTTTCGCCTAGCGACCCTTACGGCGGCGACCTCGCCCTCACACTGCAGCCGCCGGGCGAGCTCGCCCTGCTGGGAACAGACGGGCAGGGGCGGGACATGATTACCCGCCTGCTCTACGGCCTCAGGACCACGCTCCTGATCGGTTTCGCGGCGGTGGCCTTTGGGTGCGGCATAGGCGCGGTCGTCGGTTTCGCGGCGGCTTATTATCCGAGGCTCTCGGGGCTCCTGATGCGCCTGATGGACGTGCTGCTGTCCTTCCCGGCCATTCTCTTCGGTCTCGCCATCGCGGCGATCTTCGGACCCGGCCTGACGGCCGTGATCATCGCGCTGTCGATCGCCACGGTCCCGCTCATGGCCCGCGTCGTGCGCGGCGCCGCGATCGTCGTCATGCAGCAGGACTACGTGGAGAGTGCCCGATCACTGGGCATGAGCGACTCGCGCCTCATCCTGAAGCACCTCCTGCCGAACTGCCTTTCGGCGATCTTCGTGTTCGTCACCCTGCGCTTCGGACAGGTCATCCTTCTTGGGGCGGCGTTGTCCTTCATCGGCCTGGGGGCCCAGCCGCCAACCGCGGAACTCGGCGCCATGGCGGCGGACGGGCGCAACTTCCTGTTCTTCGCGCCGCACGTCTCGGTCCTTCCGAGCCTGCTCATCTTCATCATCGTGCTTGCGTTCAATGTTCTTGGGGACGCGCTTCGGGATGCACTGGACCCGAAGCTCAACAAATAAACTGCCAGAGGAGAACCAGAGAATGTCCAAAGCCTTGAAATCACTGCTCATCGCCGGCGCTGCCGCGCTCACGGTCGGCTCCATGCCCGCCTCCGCGCAGCAGGGCAACGCGCTCACGATCCTGCGTGTCATCGACGCCGACAAGTACGATCCGATCCGCTCCACCGCGACGGCCGCGGCGGAAATCGTCTACATGCTCGCCGACACGCTGGTGAGCATCGACTTCGACATGAAGACGATCAAGCCGCTGCTCGCGAAGTCGTGGACGGTCTCCGAAGACGGCAAGACCTACACGTTCAAGCTCCGCGACGACGTGAAGTTCTGCGACGGACGCCCCATGAAGGCGGAGGACGTCGTCTATTCGCTGAAGCGCTGGACCGATCCCGCTTCCAAGTCGCCCGTTTCGTTCCGCGGCGGCCCGGTCAAGGACATCAAGGCTACAGATGACTACACGGTCGTTTACGAGCTGAAGGAGCCCTATGCCGACCTGATGTTCCAGCTCGGCCTGTCGTTTGCGTCCATCATCGACAAGGCGAGCGTCGAGAAGCTCGGCGAGAACTTCGGCGTACAGGGTTTCAACGCCACCGGCCCCTATTGCTGGGTCAGCTGGACGCCGCGCCAGGACTTCGTGATGAAGAAGAACCCTCACTACGCCTGGGGGCCGGAGATCTATAAGAACCCGAAGCCGCAGGTCGAACAGATCGTGTGGCGAGTCATTCCGGAGCAGAACACCCTGATGGCCGCCATGCAGGCCAAGCAGGCCGATGCGACCTACTACATGCCCTACATCGCCATCGACACGATTGGCCGCGTGCCGGGCATGAAGGTGCAGCAGCAGAAGAACTACATTTATGACGTCTTCATGGGCTTCAAAGTCGACAAGCCGGTCGTGAAGGACGAAGCGATCCGCAAGGCCGTGAACATGGTGACGAACAAGGACGCCATCGCCAAAGCGGTGTATTTCGGCAAGGGCGCGCCCATGCAGTCGCTCCTGAACCCGAGCGTGTTGGACTACGATGATAAATCCGCGTCCCTGATGCCGAAGTTCGATCCCGCGGCGGCCGCGAAGCTCCTCGACGAGGCCGGCTGGAAGCCCGGTTCGGACGGCATCCGCGAGAAGGACGGGCAGAAGGCGACCTTCACGGTCTATGGCCTGCGCAATGCCGTCAATCCGCGCATCTCCGAGGCCATGCAGGCGGATCTTCGCAAGATCGGCATCGATATGAAGATCCAGCTCTGGGACGCCACGGTAGGCTGGGGCAAGCTCGCGACGCAGGAATTCGACGCCTTCTACATGTCGTATCCCTACGTGACGGCGAACGAGGCTCTCAACCTCTACTTCCGCAGCACGCAGACGCCGACCCCGAACCGGATGAACTGGAAGAACGAGAAGACCGACCAGCTTCTCGCCACCGCCACGACCGCGACGGACGACAACACCCGTAAGGGCGCCAATGCGGCCGTCCAGCAGCAGCTCACCGATGCAAGCGTTTGGGTGCCGCTGGTATCCGAGCCGATGTGGCTGATCACGGGCGACCGCGTCGAGGGAGCAAAGCCGCACGGCGTCTACGGGGCCGGCCTCTACAAGGGCCTCGACATCACGCTGAAGCGCTGAGAGCGAGAGACGGAAAGACACCCATGACCATCACCGTCATCAAGAATGCGTCCTTCGTCGTCGGATGGGACGCCGATCACAGCAGGCATACCTACATCCCGGGCGGTGACGTCGCATTCGAGGACGGTGAGATCATCTTTGTCGGGCGGGGCTATGAAGGTCCCGCCGATGAGACAGTCGACGGGGCCGGGCGCATGGTCATGCCCGGCCTCGTCAACATCCATTCCCATCCGTCGAGCGAGCCCTTGAACAAGGGCTTCCTTGACGAGACCGGATCGCCGGCGCTCTACAACTCGTCGCTCTATGAATACATGACGATCCTGCGCCCGGAGCCGGAGGCGGTCGCCGATTGCGTGCGCGTCGCCTATTCGGAGCTTCTCCTTTCCGGTGTGACGACTCTCACGGATATGTCCGTCGCGCATCCGGATTGGCTCGATCTGGCGGCGCAGAGCGGCCTGCGGATTTGTCTATCGCCTATGTTCCGCTCCGCCGCCTGGGGCACCCGCAACGGCCACCTCGTGGAGTACCAGTGGGACGAAAAGGCCGGCGAGAAGGCCATGCAGCAGGCCCTCGACCTGATCGACAAGGCCGAGGCTCACCCGAGCGGACGCCTGTCGGGCATGGTGAGCCCGTCTCAGATCGACACCTGCACGCCGGACCTGATCCGGGACAGCCACGCGGAGGCGAAGCGCCGTGGGCTGCCGTGGCAGATCCATGCGGCGCAGTCTACTGTCGAATTCCATGAGATCACCCGCCGCCACGGCCTGAGCCCGATCCAATGGCTGGAGAGCCTCGGCGTCCTCGGCAGTTCCAGCATCATCGGCCACGGGATCTTCCTCGACGATTATCCGCGCGCCGGCTGGCACAGCCGCGATGACCTCTCCATCCTCGCCGAGTCCGGGACATCGGTGGCCCATTGTCCCACGGTGTTCCTGCGGCGCGGCATCGCCATGAAGGATTTCGGCCGCTATCGCCGGGCCGGCGTGAATATCGGACTCGGCACCGACACCTATCCGCACAACATGCTGGAGGAGATGCGCCACGTGGCCTATGTGGCGCGTTTGATGGCAGAGAGTCCCCGGACCCTCACGACCACCGATCTCTTCGAGGCGGCGACGGTCGGCGGTGCGCGCGCCCTGCTGCGCGACGACATCGGCCGCCTGGCGCCGGGCTGCAAGGCCGACCTGGTCCTCGTCGACGTCACTCATCCCATGATGCAGCCGGTTCGGGACCCGGTCCGGAGCCTGATCTACGCTGCCGCCGAGCGCGCCGTAGATACGGTCTTCGTCGACGGCCGCCGGGTCATCGAAGGGGGAAGGGTGGTCACGCTCGACTACGAAGGGGCTGCCCTTCGGCTCAGCGAAGCCCAGCGGCGGACGGAGGAGATCGCTCCGTCCCGCGACTACGCCAACCGCCCGGTCAGCGCCTATTCGCCCCTGACCTTTCCGCTCGCATAACGGAGACGGCATGTCCGAAGCAATCCTCGACATCCGCGGCCTGGTCACGGCATTCAACACTCGAAACGGAGCGATCCGCGCTGTGGACGGCATCTCGCTGTCCGTCAGAAAGGGAACCACTCTCGGCATCGTCGGCGAGAGCGGCAGCGGCAAGAGCATGCTGTCCCTGTCCGTCATGGGCCTCGTCCCGCCGCCGGGACGGATCGCGGAGGGGCAAGTCCTGTTTCGCGGGACGGATCTGACGAAGCTGTCGCCGGCGCAGATGCGCGACCTGCGCGGCAACCGCATCTCGATGATCTTCCAGGAGCCGATGACGAGCCTCAATCCGGTTCATACGGTGGGCTTTCAGATCGTCGAAGCGCTGCGCGCGCACCGAAAGGAAACATCCGCACGCTTGAAGGATGAGGCGATCGAGGCCCTGCGCAAGGTCCGCATCCCGTCTCCGGAGCGCCGGTTCGATGAATATCCGCACCAGCTCTCGGGCGGCATGCGCCAGCGCGTGATGATTGCCATGGCGCTCGTCTGCAAGCCCGATCTCCTCATCGCCGACGAGCCGACCACCGCCCTCGACGTGACGATCCAGGCCCAGATCCTGGAGCTTCTGCGGGAGCTTCAGGCCGAGACCGGCATGGCGATCATCCTGATCACTCACGATCTCGGCGTCGTCGCGCAGGTCGCCGACGAGGTCGCCGTGATGTATGCCGGAAAGGTGGTGGAGCGGGCGCCCGTCAGCCGGATCTTTCAGGATCCGCAGCACCCCTACACGATCGGCCTCATGGGCTCGATGCCGCGGATGGAGGAGGACGTCGACCGCCTCGTCTCCATCTCGGGCGTCGTGCCGCCGCCGTTCCGTCTGCCGCCCGGGTGCCGGTTCAATCCGCGCTGTCCCTTCGTCGGCAGCGAATGCCGTGTCGAGCAGCCGACCCTCGCAGCCATGACCGATACCCATGCCGTCGCCTGCTGGAAGGCGCCGCTGGAGGAACACGTATGACCAAGCCGCTCCTCGAGCTGGAAGACATCCGCAAGCTCTACCCGGTCAAGAAGGGTCTGCTCATCCAGAAGGAGGTGGGCACCGTCCGCGCGGTGGACGGGGTGAGCTTTAAGCTGATGCCCGGCGAGACCCTTGCGGTCGTCGGCGAGAGCGGCTGCGGCAAGTCCACGACCGCCCGGCTCGCCATGCGCCTGATCGAGCCGACCTCCGGAACCATCCGCTACGACGGCCAGGACATCACCAAGGCGACGCGCCAGGACATGCGGCGCCTGCGCCGCGACATGCAGATCATCTTCCAGGACCCGTATTCGAGCCTCAACCCGCGCATGACGGTCGAGGAGATCATCGCGGAGCCGATGGTCGTTCACAATGTGGGCGACAGGGCCTCCCGGCGGGATCGGGTGCGCGAGCTCCTGCGCCTCGTGGATCTGGCGCCCTACCATGCGGACCGCTATCCGCACGAGTTCTCGGGCGGCCAGCGGCAGCGAATCGGCATCGCGCGCGCCCTGTCCGTTTCGCCCCGGCTCATCGTCTGCGACGAGCCGGTCTCGGCGCTCGACGTGTCGATCCAGGCGCAGATCGTGAACCTGCTCAAGGACCTTCAGAAGGAGTTCGGCCTCACCTATCTCTTCATCTCCCACGGCCTCGCGGTGGTGAAGCACGTCTCCGACCGGGTCGCCGTGATGTATCTCGGTCAGGTGGTGGAGATCGCCGACAAGAAGAGCCTCTACGACAACCCGCGCCACCCCTATACGCAGGCCCTGCTGGCCGCAGCGCCGGAGCCGGACCCGTCCCGCCGCACGGCCATGAAGAGCCTGGGGGGCGATCTCCCGAGCCCGCTCAATCCGCCCTCGGGGTGCCGGTTCCATACCCGCTGCACTCTGGCGCAGGAGCGCTGCCGCTCCGAAATCCCGGCGCTTCGGGAAATCGAGCCCGGGCACCGGGCAGCTTGCCATTTCGCCGAGAGCGTGCCTTCTTTCACGCGCTTCCGGAACGGGGAGGGGATCCACCCGCGCCTGCAGGAGAGGCTGGCGCTCTATGCCCGCCACAAGGCAGCGCTGGCATCCGCCAACGCCTAACAGACAGATTTTTTAGGGAACGCCGCAAATCATGAACGGTGCCGACCGCCTTTGCGAGGAACTGCTCGCAAACGATATCGATGTGTGCTTCGCCAATCCCGGCACGTCCGAGATGCACTTCGTCGCCGCCCTCGACCGTAAGCCGCGCATGCGCTGCGTGCTCGGCCTTTTCGAGGGAGTCGTGACGGCGGCTGCGGACGGCTATGCGCGCATGGCCGACAAGCCGGCCGCCACCCTTCTGCATCTCGGGCCCGGCCTCGCCAACGGGCTCGCCAATCTCCACAATGCCAGACGCGCCTCGACGCCGATGATCAACGTGGTCGGTGATCACGCGACGTACCACCTGCGGCACGATGCGCCGCTGACGAGCGACATCGAGAGCTTGGCGCGCCCGATGTCGCAATGGGTGCATCGGATCGAGAGGGCGGAGGAGGTAGGGCGCGATACCGCGGCCGCCTATCAGGCGGCCATGTCGCTGCCTGGCGTCGCGACCCTCATTCTTCCCGCCGACGCAGCCTGGGGCGAAATCCCCGAGACCCCTGTGACGCGGACGACGCTGCCTCCCCGGGCTCCGGTCGACGAGGACGCCATGCGCCAGAGCGTGGAGGCGATCCGATCAGGCCGTCGTGCGGCGCTGCTCCTGACCGGGAAGGCCCTGCGGGCCGATGCCCTGGAGACGGCTGCCCGCATCGCGGACGCGACGGGCGTTCGCCTCATCGCGCAGATGTCGAACGGCCGCATCGAGCGCGGGGCAGGACGCGTGCCGGTCGGCACGGTGCCCTATCCGGTCGACATGGCGCTGGAGGCGCTCAAGGATGTCGACTGCCTCATCATGATCGGCGCACAGCTTCCGGTCGCGTTCTTCGCCTATCCTGGCAAGCCCGGCCGCCTCGTTTCCGACCAATGCGAGGTGATCCAGCTGGCGACCAGGGCGAGCGATCTGAAGGAAGTGCTGTCCCGGCTGGCCTTCGAGCTCGGCGTGAAAAGGGATGCGCCCGTCACGGTCGCGCAGCACTGCACCGACTGGGAGACCCTGCCGGACGGGGATCTCACCGAGGATGCGATCTCGGTCGCGGTCGCGCAGTTCATGCCGGAAGGCGCCATCATCTGCAACGAGTCGCTGACCTCGGCCCGGAGGTTCTTCGGGCTCTCCCATCGCTCCGCGCCGCACGATTTCCTGTCGCTCACCGGAGGTGCCATCGGCATCGGCATTCCTCTCGCGGTAGGGGCCGCGGTCGCCTGCCCTGACCGCAAGGTCATCGGCCTGCAGGCGGACGGCAGCGGAATGTATACCGTTCAGGCGCTGTGGACGCAGGCGCGCGAGAACCTCGACGTGGTCACCATCGTCTTCGCCAACCGCAAATACGCCATTCTCCAAGGTGAGATGCGGGCGGTCGGAGCGACAGAGTTCGGGCGCAATGCCCAGCGGATGCTCAACATCGACGAGCCCGCCCTGAACTGGGTCAGCATGGCGAAAGGCATGGGCGTCGAGGCTGCGCGGGCCACGACAGTCAGGGAATTCGTCGACCTGCTCAAGAGTGCCTTGGCACGACGCGGGCCGTTCCTGATCGAGGCGGTGATCTGACAGGCGGGATGGCGCAGCCATGAAGGTCTTCATCAGCGCGGACATCGAAGGCTGCGCGGCGATCACGAGCTGGGACGAGGTCCACAAGGGGCGCTCGGGTTATGCGGAGTTCAGCGAGCAGATGACGGCCGAGGTGGTTGCGGCCTGCGAGGGAGCGCGAGCCGCCGGCGCGACGGACATTCTCATCAAGGATGCCCACGAGAGCGCCTGCAACCTAATCGTCTCGCGCCTTCCCGAATATGTGCGGATCGTCCGCGGCTGGAGCGGGCATCCCCATGTGATGATGTTCGGGATTGATCGCAGCTTCGATGCGGCGCTCTTCATCGGTTACCACGACGCCGCGGGTACTGACGGCAATCCGCTCGCGCACACGATGAACGACAGGATCGCGAAGCTCTCGATCAATGGCGAGCTCGCATCCGAATTCACCGTCAACGCCTACACGGCCGCGATGAACGGAGTTCCGCCGGTCTTCCTCTCCGGCGACCTTGGAATCTGCACATCGGCCCGGCGTCTCGTGCCGGCCATGACGACCGTGGCGGTCAGCGAGGGTTTCGGCCGAGCAACGACTTCCGTGTCTCCGGCGAAGGCCGTGCAGATGATCCGCGACGGCGTGGAGAAAGCCCTGACGGGCGACCTCTCGCGATGCGCTCTGCCGTTGCCTGACCGTTTCGACGTGGCGCTCGAGTTCAACAACGCGAGCGACGCCTACCGGTCAAGCTTCTATCCCGGCGTCGAGCATTCGAAAGCCTGCACCCTGCGTTTCGTCTCGAACGACTATTTCGAGGTGTTGCGGGCGATCCGCTTCATCACCCTCTGATCCAGGATTCTTGTCCCGCGCGAGAACGCGGTCAGTGTGTCATTCCGGATACAGCCAGAGTCCTGCAAATCAGGCAGTCTGATCATGTCCAGGATGGAGCGGCTGGGGGCAGCAGGTCCTCCCTTGGAACTGAAGCGCCTCTGCCGCAAGCGGGGCGCTTCTCTTTGACGGTGACAGGCCGCAACAATTCAATTGGCCAAGCTGTGAGGGAGCCGTATGGCTCCCTCATTCGTTTTCAGTCGGGCCAGCGCATCAGCGCTTCGGAAGACCGGTTCCGACGCCGCTCCAGCGGCGTCGCAATGATCTCGTTCGATTGCCGCGCCTTCTCGAGTTCTTCGACCAGTCTCTCTGCGACAATCTTCTCCTGACCAGGGTGGAGATTGCACGGATCGAGATAGAAGTAGCCGTGCTCCACCTCGTGGTCCCGCACGATGATCGGCGTGCGCCCGGACGCGAGGGCGTCGGCCAGATCCCACGCGGTGATGTGGGCCTCCTTGGGTTCGACGGCGATCTTCAGGCGGTCGAGAGGGTTGTTGGTCGGGTCCGGCTCGCGGATCGGGGTCACGCCCGGACGTCCCGACAGGGTCTGCTCCCAAAGCTCCAGACTCCGGGTCTCGCGCTCGCGGATGCCGGCATGGTCTCGGGTCTCCCAGGCTTCGAGGGCCGCGATCGTGCCGACCATGCCCTCCTTGCCGACCTTCATGCCGCGCCCAATGCCCGAATTCTGCATGAAGGCGGCGCGGACCAGCTCCTTCCGTCCGGCCACGATGCCGCCGGTCGGCCCTCCCAGGAACTTATGGGAGGAATAGAGCGCGATGTCGGCGCCGGTCTCGAGAAACCCCTTCAGGTCGTATTCCGACGCGGCATCGACGATCACGGGCACACCGCGGGCGTGGCAGACCTCGACGAATTCCTTGAGGGGGATGAGACCGTACTGCACGGTGTGGTGCGACACCACGAACACCGCCGCCGCCGTGCGCTCGTTGATCGCGCCGTCGAGCTGGTATCGATGGGCCGAGGTGGCCTGCCCGACCGGGACCACCTTGGCACCGGAGAGCCGGATGCCCTGCTCGACAGGCGCGCCATAGCTGACCATGTGGCCGGTCATGAGCAGGACCTCGTTCTTCAGGCCGGTCGCGTCCGGCAGCCGCTCGATCGCGGCGAGATCGCAGCCGGTCATTGCCCCGGCGACGGCAAGCGTGATTCCCGCCGAGCAGGACGCGGTGACGAAGCCGGCCTCCGTGCCGCACAGGCGCGCGATGACGCCGCTCGCCTTCCTCTGGAGGTCGCCGATCTCCACGAATTGAGGGAGGAGGGCGGACACGGCCGCGACCGCCTCCGGGACGACGATCGACGCGCCGAGCGACGTCATGGTCCCGGACACGTTGATGATGGGACGAAGGCCAAGCTCTTGGCGGATGTCTTTCTGGGTCATGACGGGTTGAGTCTTTCCGTTTTATGTTGCCGTAATGGCTGTTATTCCATTATTGAGGAATTCTGCCGATGGATGGCGCCACGCGCAGCGGTGGACCACGCTCGTTGAAGAGATCCGGGAGAAGATCGCATGGACACCAAATTTTCCGGCGCTGCGGGCGCCCCTGCGCCCGAAAAGCGAAGCCGGGGCGTGCGCGTCAGCGGTATCGACCGGGCGCTCCAGATCCTGGATTTCCTGCAGGCCGAGATGAAGCCGGCCGGCGCCTATGCGGTCGCGAAGGCGGTCGGCGCTCCCCTGTCCACGGTCTACGTGATCATCGATGACCTCGTGGAGAAGAGGCTGCTGCAGCGGCGCAACGACGGAACGGTCTGGCTTGGCCCGCGCCTGTATCATTACGGCCTGGCCTATGCACAGTCGCTCGACTTTCTCGACGTCGCGACGCACGAGATGCAGGACCTCTGCCGGGAGGTGGAGGAGACGATCCAGATCTGCGGTCGCGACGGCGACCACATGGTCGTGATGGCCATGGCGGACGGCCCGGGCCATTTCCGCGTGACGTCCAAGGTTGGTTCCCGCGTGCCGTTGAACTGGACGGCGTCGGGGCGCCTGCTTCTCGGTCATCTCCCCGATGACGAGCGGCTCGAAGTGTTCCGGCATGCGTCGAGAGTCTCGCCCACGGGCCGCGCCAACACGGACCCGGAGGCGCTGTCCGAAGCCTCGGCATCGGCCCTGCGGGAGCGCCTGTCGATCCAGATCAATGAATCGGACTTCTCCGTCGCCTGCATCGCGTCGCCCATCTGCCAGCCGTCGGGCGAGTGCATCGCGACGATCTCGATCGTGCTGCCGGAGCATCGGGTCGTGCAGGATCGCGATCGCTACACCAATGCGGTCCGCAAGGCCGCCGAGCGGATCGAGACGACCCTCGGCTGGCGCTGACGCGTGCATGGTCGGGACGTCAGCCATCGATCGCCACGATGGCCTC
Organism: Pseudomonadota bacterium; assembly: GCA_023426505.1. GTDB lineage: Bacteria > Pseudomonadota > Alphaproteobacteria > Rhizobiales > Beijerinckiaceae > Microvirga. The sequence goes on along the minus strand of JAFAAP010000289.1, from coordinate 30,440 downwards.
GATCTCGACCGTGATGTTGTTAGGCAATGATCCGAAGCCGACCGCGGAGCGGGCATGGCGGCCCGCTTCGCCGAAGACGGTCATCATCAGGTCCGAGCAGCCGTTGATCACCTTGGGATGCTCGGCGAAATCCGGCGTCGCATTGACCATGCCGAGCAGCTTCACGACACGCTTCACACGCCCGAGATTGCCGAGGGCCTCCTGCATGACCGCCAGGAGATTGACGCCGGTCAGCTTCGCGTGCTCGTAGGCCTGCTGGCAATCCACATCCAGGCCGACCTTCCCGGTGTGCAGATGTCCATCCGCCTCCATCGGGCCCTGCCCGGACAGGAACAGGAGGTTGCCCTCCTGAACATAAGTTACGAAGTTCGCAATCGGGCTTGGCGGCGGGGGCAGGGCGATCCCCAGTTCCTTCAATCGGTCGTAAGGGCCGGCGCCCGTCTTAAATTTCACATCAGTCACAATGTCAGTCCTTGGGAAATCACTTCGGGGTCGCTCTGCCGGATGCAGGCGACGTGCTGGTCGGATCCAATATGCTCCAGGGGTGGAACGACTTCGGTGCAGGCTGCGACGGCGTAGCGGCAGCGGGTCCGGAACACGCAGCCGGAGGGCGGATTCATCGGGCTCGGGATGTCACCCTTGAGGACGACGCGCTGCCGGCTCGCCTTCGGGTCCGGCAGCGGAGCGGCGGAGAGGAGCGCCTGCGTGTAGGGATGGCGCGGCATGGCGTAGACCTCGCGGCTGGGCCCGCGCTCCATCACCCGGCCGAGATACATGACGACGACCTCATCGCAGAGATACTCCACGACCGACAGATCGTGGGCGATGAACAGCATCGTCAGGCCGAAGCTCTCCTGCAGGTCCTGGATCAGGTTGAGGACCTGAGCCTGAACCGACACGTCCAATGCGGAAACCGGCTCGTCCGCCACGATGAAATCAGGCTCGACGGCGAGCGCCCGGGCGATGCCGATGCGCTGCCGCTGGCCGCCCGAGAACTCGTGCGGATAACGGCGCGCGGCATCGGGGTTGAGGCCGACGCGCTGAAGCAGTTCCGCGATCCGGTCGCGCTTCGCAGCGCCGCGGACAGGCCGGTGGATCTCCAGAGCCTCGCCGATGATCTGATCGACTCGCAGGCGCGGGTTGAGGCTGGAATAGGGATCCTGGAAGATGATCTGGAGGCGGCTGCGGTAGGCCCGCATCTCCCGCTCCGATAGCTCCCGCAGGTCGACGCCGTCGAAGACGATGCGGCCTTCGTTCGGCTCGATGAGCCGAAGCGTACAGCGGCCGGCGGTGGTCTTGCCCGAACCGGACTCGCCCACGAGGCCCACGATGGTCCCGCGCTTCACGTCGAAGCTCACGCCGTCGACGGCCCGGACGACGCCATTGCGGGTCGGGAACTGCTTGGTCAATCCCTGAACGCTCAGAAGGACGTCCGTGCTCATAGGATCTCGTGCCTCCAGCAGCGGCTGAGGTGGCTTGGGGCGGCCTCCATCAGCGGGGGCGCCTCCTCGCATTTCTCGATGCGGTAAGGGCAGCGCGGTGCGAAGCTGCATCCCGGCGGCAGTGCGGTCACGCTGGGAACGTTGCCCGGGATTGGATTGAGGCGCAGCCGCTCGCCAGCGGCGCCGCGATCCCTCGAGGCGTTGGGGATGCAGGCCAGGAGACCCTGCGTGTAGGGATGCTTCTGGTGTTCGAAGAGGCTTTCGACCGGACTCTTCTCGACCACGCGGCCAGTGTACATCACCACGACATCGTGGGCGATCTCGGCGACCACGCCCAGGTTGTGCGTGATGAACAGGATGCTCATGCCGATCTCGCGTTGCAACCGGCGCAGGAGGTCAAGGATCTGGGCCTGAATCGTCACGTCGAGCGCCGTCGTCGGTTCGTCCGCGATCAGCAGGTTGGGGTTGCACGACAGGGCCAGCGCGATCATCACGCGCTGGCGCATGCCGCCGGACATCTGATGCGGGTATTCGTCGAGCCGGCGGTCGGCCGCCGGGATCTCGACAAGCTCCAGCATCCGCTTCGCACGCTTGCGAGCCTCGGCGGCCGACACGGGCTCGTGCAGCCGGATCATCTCTTCGATCTGGTCGCCCACCGTGTAGAGCGGATTGAGGCTTGTCATCGGTTCCTGGAAGATCATGGCGATCTCCCGGCCACGGATTGAGCGCATCGTGCGTTCGGGAAGGGTCGCGATGTCCACGACCTCGCCTCGACTCGTGCGATAGAGGATCTGGCCGCCGACGATCCGGCCCGGCGACGAGAGAAGCCGCATGATCGACAGGCTCGTCACCGACTTGCCCGAGCCGGATTCACCGACCACCGCGACGGTCTCGCCACGCTTCACGTCGAAGCTGACGCCATCGACCGATTTGGCGACGCGGCTGCCGAGCTCGAAATGGGTTTGCAGGTCGCGAACCTGGAGCACGGTATCGGCGGGCAGATCCGTCATCGGGCGCTGATCCACCCGCAGTGAGGACAGGCGGAACTCTCGAGCGCCGACGTCCGGTGCGGCTCGTAGCGGCTCGCCTTCACGGCCTCCTGGCCGAGGATGGTCCAGCGCGGCTCGATCAGGCGGGACAGATGGGCGCTGTCGCCCATGGAGTCAACGATCCTGATGTCGCTGTCCTTGACGTCGAACACCGTGAACTCGGCCCGCGTGCCGGGCGAGAGAAGGTTCTCCGTCGGCAGGCCCACGACCTCCATCGGCGCACGGGTCGAGGCGTCGATCACGGCCTCGAACGGCATGCCGACCGACAGCAGTTTCGACATGGTGGTGCCCATGTCCCACACCGGGTTGTCGAGGGAGCGGGCATGAAGGTCGGTCGAGATCGAGAACGGCAGAAGGCCGCGCTGGACGGCGAGTTCGGCAACCTTGAATGAGAACGATGCGCCGCCGTGCCCGACGTCGAGGCGGATGCCGTCCCTGGCGCATCGCTCAGCCAGGAGGAAGAGATCCTCGTCCTCCATGATGTTCGCCGCGGCCTTGCCGTTGAAGCAATGGGTGACAACGTCGCCGGGACCCAGCACCTCGAGAACCTCGTCGAAGACCGGCGGCGGCTCGCCGACATGCACCATGAGCGGGAGCTTCAGGACCTTGGCGACCTTCTTGGCGATCTTGACCGGCGTTATGCCCCAGGCGCCGACGATCACGCCGCTCGCCCGGACCTTGATCCCGATGATGATGTCGCGGTTGGCCTCGACGCAAGCGATGGTTCGGTCGATGTCGATGGACCGCATGTCGATCAGCTCGCTCACGCGGTTGCAGGCGACGAGGCCGATCGACCCGATATTGAGGAAGGCCTTGATGCGCTCGCGGGCGGGCTCGATGATGTATTCGCGAAAGCCGTGGAAGTTGGCTTCGCCTGCCGATCCAGCATCAACGATCGTGGTGACGCCGCGCTCGATGCCGCAGAGATGTGGCTTGATCGAAATATCCGTGCCGCCGTGCCAGACATGGGCATGGAGGTCTACCCAGCCGGGCGAGATGTAGGCCCCGCTCGCGTCGATCCGCCGGGTGCCCTCCGGCCCTTGAAGCGCGCTGCCGATGGTAGCGATGGCGCCGTCGGCACCAATCAGGACATCCGTCGCCTCCTGGGAAACTCCTTTGCCGAAACCGACGGGCTTCACGCCGGAGATCAGCAGGGGGCCTGCTTGTGTCGGGGACATCATGAGATCAGAGATCCTTTCTGAGGCGCGGATCGAGAAGGTCCCGGAAGCCGTCGCCGACCATTTGAAGGGAAAGAACGGACAGGATGATCGCCACGCCCGGGAACCAAGTCATCCAGTCGGCCTGTCCGATGTATTGCCGTCCGGCCGCGATCATGGTGCCCCAGGTCGGGATCTCGGGGCTGACGCCGAGCCCGAGAAACGACAAGCCGGCTTCCGCGAGCATGGCATAGGCGAAAATGAAGGTGCCCTGGACCAGGATCGGCGACACAAGATTGCGAAGCACGTGGCGCGACATGATCCGCCATGTCGGCACGCCGAGCGCACGAGCGGCCTCCACATAGGGGAGCTCGCGGATCACCAGCGTAGAGGCGCGCACGATGCGTGCGAGGCGCGGCGTGTACACGATGCCCAGCGCGACGATGACGGTGACTAGTGATGGGCCGAGGGCGGCTACCAGCGCGATCGCCAGAAGGATGTCCGGAAAGGCCATCATGGCATCGATGATCCGCGCGATCGGGGTGTCGAGGCGGCGGAAGAAACCAGCCACGAGTCCGAGCGTGACGCCGAACACCGCCGCGAAAGCGACGACGGATGCTCCCACCAGCAGCGACAGACGTCCCGCATAGATCGTACGGCTGAACACGTCGCGGCCGAATTCGTCCGTGCCGAACCAGTACGTGCCGCTCGGCGGCTTGAGCCGATTCACGACCGAGAGACGGCTCGGCGAATAGGGCGCGATCCAGGGCGCAAGGATCGCAAGGACGGCAATGACCAGCAGGATCAGAAGGCCGATCATCACGGTCTTGCGGGTCACGAGGCGCGAGACGAAGCTCGCCTCGACGATGGCGGGTGAGCTGACGGCGGCCATCAGTAGCGCACCCGCGGATCGACCAGAAGGTAGAGCATGTCGATCAGGAAGTTGATGAGAACGTAGAGCGCCGCCACGATGAGGAGCGCTCCCTGGATCACCGGATAGTCGCGCCGCAGCACTGCCGAGACCACGAGGCTTCCGACGCCGGGAAGGCCGAAGACGGTCTCGGTGACCACCGCGCCGGAGATGAGGAGCGCGGCCGTCAGGCCGATCACCGTCAGGACCGGTATCAGCGCGTTCTTGAATGCATGCTTCATCACCACCCGCATTTCTCCCATGCCTTTTGAGCGCGCCGTGCGCACGTAATCGTCGTTCAGGACGTCGAGCATGCTGGCGCGGGTGAAGCGCAGGATCAGCGCGGAGGAGACGACGCCGAGCGACAGGGCGGGCAGCACGAGATGCATCAGTCTCGTGCCGAGACCGGCGCCGGGCCCGCCATAGCCGGACACGGGGAAGATGCCGAGGCGCACCGCGAAGAGCTGGATCAGGAGCAGGCCGAGCCAGAAGCTCGGAACCGAAGCGGCCAGCATCGCGAGCGTCGTGGAGATCTGGTCGAACAGGGAGCCGCGCCGATAGGCCGACAGGATGCCGACCGGAATGGCGATCGCGCTGGCGATGAGAATGGAGAAGAGCGTAAGGAAGAACGTCGGTTCCGCCCGATCGGCCAGGGCCGACAGAACGGGCCGGTTGAGGAAGATGGATTCACCGAGATCGCCTCGGAGCAACTGCCCGAAGAAGATGGCGTATTGGACGATCAGCGGCTGGTCGAGACCGAGCCGTGTGCGCAGGGCGGCAACGTCTTGCGGCGTGGCATCAGGGCCGAGCATCACGGCGGCCGGGTCGCCCGGGGCGATCCGCACGATGATGAACACGATCGTGACGACCACGAACATCACGGCCAGCATTCCAAGCAGACGTTGAAGGACGTAGCGGCTCATACGGGTCGATCTTCGGTCCTGGACGGAAAAGGGGCGGGGAGCCCTTCAGAGGCGCTCCCCGCGCGACGGTTACTTCTTGATCGAGACGTTCCAGAAATACGGCCACGGAGCGGGCACGACGCCTTCCAGCTTCGGCGACTGTGCCGAGAGGGCGTTGAAGTCACCGATCTTGATGCTGGGGGTTTCGTCGTAGATCACCTTCTGGACCTCCGCCCACAGGGCCGGACGCTTGTTCGGGTCGCTTTCCGTGTTGAAGGCATCGACAGCCTTCTTGCGTGCGGGCGTCGACCACCAGCCGGGCGAACTCTCCGAGAGCTGACCGATCAGCGCAGGCTCCGGCAGGAACGGGCTGTGGGTGATGTAGATGTCCCACAGGGCCGGATCGCCGCGGCGCTGCGTCAGGGTCGCCCAGTCGACCACCTGCAGATCGACCTTGAACCCGGCCTGCTTCAAGTACTCGGCGGCGACCTGCGCCATCTTGTAGTGGAACTCGTATTGGCGGCTCGTGAGAATGCGAAGAGGCCCGTTGTCGTAACTCGCCTTCTTCAGCAGCGCCTTGGCCTTGTCGGGATCGGCGACGTTGTACCTGCCTTCGACGCCGGCTTCGGTGTGCCACACATAACCTTTCGGATACATGGCGCCGTCGAGGGCGTAGAATTCCGGGTTGCCGAACGCGGCGGCCAGCATGTCCTCCATGCTGAGGGCCATCCGCACGGCCATGCGTGCGTCCACGTTCGCCATCACGCCCTGCTTCGTGTTCATCACGAAGACGGGCCAGCCGAACGGCTTCAGGATGACGGGCTTGGAGGTTTGCAGGTTCTTGATCCGGTCATAGGATTCGACCGGAAGGGAGTCGACGTAGTCGAACTGGCCGGAAATCGCGCCTTCGACGCGGGTGTTCGGGTCGGGAACCGGAACGAAGCGGATCTCGTCCAGGATCGGCTTACGGGCTCCCCCGTAGCCATCGCCTGCTCCGTCGAGTGGCTTGTAGGCATCGTTGCGGACGAGCTGGATGTACTGGTCCGGTTTGCGCTCCTTGAGCTTGTAAGGTCCGGTCCCGACCGGCTCCTTCATCGGTACGTCCATCTTCTCGGACGGCATGATCACGGCTGCGGAATTGTTGAAGGCGAGGAGCGCCAGCAGTGGCGCATAAGGCGTCTTCAGGGTGATGCGCACCGTCGCCGGGTCGACCGCCTCTAACTTATCCACATTGCCGGAGACCTGCTTGCCGCGCGAAGCCTGCTCCATCCACCGCTTCAGCGAGGCGACTACGTCTTCCGATGTCATGTCCGACCCGTCATGGAAGGTGACGCCCTGACGGAGTTTGATCGTGTAGACTTTGCCGCCTTCGGAGATCTCCGGCATGCCCGCTGCGAGGAGAGGCGTGACCTTCCAGTCCTTGTCGAAGGTGAAGAGCGTTTCGAAGAAGTGCTGAGTGACGATGCCGACCAGATCGGCGGTCGAGACCATCGGATCGAGCGTCGGCGGCTCCCCGATCGTCGCGACATTGATGACGCCGCCTCCCGATTGCGCCAAGGCGGGGCCGGCTACCAGAGCCACTACGCCGGACAGCAAAGCCTCTCTCATCCTCATTGGTATCCTCCTGCTCTATAATTATGTAATAGTTCCTCTAGTTATGTCATAGTGAGCGAGGGTTGACGTAAGGTCAATAGAGTGGAGTGAGGATCGTCAGCAGGGTTGAAGGCTCATCGGGATCATCGGTCTGTCGGATATGAACGGTAGAGGTGCCTCTCCGGCTGGCCGCGATCCGTGCCGGCAATGAGCAGGCGTGCCGGCGAGGTTGAGATCAATTACGTCAGGACCGGCAGAGCACTCTAATGAAGGATCGGGCCTCTGGTGCCAGTGCCGGGCTGCTTTAGGAGGTCAGGGCAAGCGCTCCTGAGCGAGTGACCTCATAGGCTGCATCAACGTCAGTGAAGCCGTTTCGATGACGAGGTTGGGCGACCCGCAATATCTTCTAAATATCAATGCGACGCGAAACAAAATTGAGAGGCTGGTGACATGCCATCGTCTCATGTGTCCTGATCTGTCAGGTGATTGTCTTCTTCGGTCAAGCATAGGAGAGGTCGAAAATTTAAGATGCGGGCGACGTGACGATCTTTTCGGCGACGCATGGCCGCGCATTCTTCGCTCCGAACGGAGGGCATGAGCAGGGCTTGGCGGCGTCCGCGCACTCGTTCGGGCCACCCGCGGCCGAACCTGTGCTTGAGGCTCATGATGCTCGTGCATCAAAGGCGGCCCCGCAGCGCCCCATGTACGGGCTAATCGTCGTGATCTGCGGCAGGGAGTCTTCCATGCGGAGCATCTCGATTTTCCTGAGTGTCGGTCTCGTCGCCGTCTGCGGCGTCGGAGCCGCTCAGGCGCAGCAGCCCAACCAGATCCAGGGCACACCCAGTTCGGTCTTTCCCTATGCTACCCCCAATGAAGTGCAAATTATCAATGGTGTTCCGTGCCGCACTGTCCTTGTCCAAGGCACCAACACCAGCGTTCCGGTTGAGTGCGCAGGTCCTGTGGCGACGGGCACCTTCGAGCCGAGCGTTACAGGGAGCATTCGCGTCGAGGAACCGAGCGGGCAGCCGATCTCAGGAACGCCGGGATCCTTGTTTCCCTATGCGACCCCGAACGAGATCAGGATCATCAACGGGGTCCCGTGCCGTACCGTCCTCGTTGAAGGCAACACCAGGGTGCCGGTCGAGTGCGCTCGGTAATCGGCGCAGCATGTGAACATCGCGCGGCGCAGGCTGGCGTGCGCCGCGCACGAAATGGCAGGGGCTCGCGCTCGGCATCCAAGCAGTCTGCCCGATGAACTCAGGGATCTTGGAAGCGGTACGCTTTCCAAGCCTCTTGTCCCCTGTCGGTGATGAAGAGCTCGGCGCCTTTGGGCCGTTGATTTGACGGATGTGTGTTCCACCCGAGATACCCACCCTGCACGAGGCGTTCGATTTCTGCCGGACGATATCGGCGCAGAAGCAGGTCCCAGTTATGAGTTTGTTCCGCGAGCGTCCCAAGCAGAAAATAATCCCTCGCGGCGAGTTCATCCTCCTGCTCGGCGTCCATTCGGGTTTCGACCGCCGGCAGCTTGAACGGGAGATGTGATTGCGTGGATTCGGTCATCGTATGCTCCGGGCAAGTGATTGGGCCAAGGTCGAAATGCCGAGGCGAACAGATCACGCTTCTCGCTCAACGAGGGGTATGAAGCCGGACACGGAACGCATATTTGGCTCCCTATCGGATCAAGACGCGGTCCGCTTTGAGAAATGTCAGTCAAAGATCGCGGGTCGTTGAAGATCTTTGATCATTCGTGGTCGGCCGATGATGGTTACAGGCTTGGCAATTGCAATCTTCGCAGGGACACGAGCTGGTAACCTCCCGAGGTCGCCTCGCATCCTCATCTTGTTAGATTTGTTGGTGCCAGACCCAAAGATCGGCGATACGATCAGGTTTTGATGTTTGTCAGAGTTTCCCGACCCGAATTGGGTTGGATGATCAAGAACAAGTCGAGTTCCGCCTAGGCTCGCGATGGGCCTGCTTCGATCGGCGTTCGCCGACATCGCTCCCGGACTTGAGGGTTTCGGACAATCCCAGGGTGGCGCACATGGATCTTCGCAAATGCCTGGCCGAGGCTATCGGCACTTTCTGGCTGACGTTCGCCGGCTGCGGCAGCGCCGTCATCGCGGCAGCATTCCCGCAGGTCGGCATCGGCCTCCTCGGCGTATCGCTCGCCTTCGGTCTGACGGTCCTGACCATGGCTTATGCCATCGGTCATATTTCCGGATGCCATCTCAACCCGGCCGTCACGGTCGGGCTCGCGGCCGGCGGCCGTTTCCCGGCCCGGGATGTCGGGCCGTATATCGTATCCCAAGTGGTGGGAGCCGTCATTGCGTCGGCGGTTCTCTACGCCATCGTCAGCGGAGCACCCGGCTTCGATCTCGCCAAGGGGTTCGCGGCCAACGGCTATGGCGCTCATTCGCCGGGGCAGTATAGCCTCTTCTCAGGCCTCGTGGCCGAGGTGGTGCTGACCATGATGTTCCTGTTCATCATCATGGGATCCACCCATGGCAAGGCGCCCGTTGGCTTTGCGCCCATTGCGATCGGGCTCGGGCTGACCCTGATCCATCTCGTCGGGATCCCGGTGACCAACACCTCCGTCAACCCCGCGCGCAGCACCGGTCCGGCGCTGTTCGTCGGCGGCTGGGCGCTCGCGCAGCTCTGGCTGTTCTGGGTGGCACCGATTATCGGCGGCGTGCTGGGCGGGATTCTCTACCGCTGGCTCAGCGAGGAGCCGTCCGCCCAGGTCACCGGCATTGCCCCGGCGGCCCCTGCCGAGTGAGGGGCGGGCGAACCGCCCGTGCCGACGAAATAGCGAGCGAGCTGAAACGGCCGGCGGGTGAGACACCCGCCGGCTCTAGTCGTTTCGTCCGATACCCTAACCGACAAGCCTGCGGTACAGATGCCAGGTCGTGTGGCCGAGAACCGGCAGGGCCACGATCAACCCGAGGAACAGCGGCAGTGATGCGACGAAGAGCACCAGCAGGATGCAGAGCGCCCAGCCCAGCATCGGCAATGGGTTGGTGACGACGGAGCTGACGCTCGTGATCATCGCGGTGACGAAGTCGGCTTCGCGGTCGAGCAGAAGCGGAAATGAGACGACCGTGAGTGCGAACGTGACCAGGGCGAGCGCCGCGCCCACCAGGTACCCTACCAAGAGGAACGCGAGGCCTTCGGGGGTCGTGAAGAGAATGCCCGGGAAACCCTCGAGCGGCAGGCCGTGGAGTCCGAAGAAGAGCGCGATCAGCAGCCGGACCTGATACATCCAGACGATGAAGATGAAGAGCACTGCAAAGGCCATCCAGGAGATTTCCTTGCCGCTTTGCGAGTACATGGCTCCGATGACGGCTTTCCAGGACGGGACCTGCCCCATCTCACGAAGCCTGCTGACCTCGTAAAGGCCGACCGCCACGAAGGGGCCGAGCAGCGTAAAGCCGGCCGCAAGCGGGTAGACGAGGTAGAGAAGGTCCCACCAGAGTGTGGAGCCCAGGATGACGAGGCCTCCCAGGGCATAGAATGCACCGAAGAACAGTCCATAGGCCGGATAGGCTCTGAAATCGCTCACTCCTGCCACTAAGGCATCGACAATATCGCTGAGACCGATGTAGCGAATAACCGGCTCGTGCGCGCGGGCTGGCGTGGTGGTTGGGCTCTCCTGGGTCATCGGATCCCTCCCTCAGGGGCGCTTTTGGAAGCTGCACAATGACTACGGTACGCCAAATCGATCTTGTCGTGTATTGCTGTTTCGTCGAATGGGCACGGGCAGCCAAGCGCCCCGACGGCTCTTGCCATTCGGCGGGTGAACTCTCGGTGAGGCCTGAGAGGAGACGGTTGGGTGGAGCGCTCGGCATGAAGCGGCGAAACGAATGCAGGGGGCGCCACGCGACGGGACGCGCCGGCATGCGCCTCGGCCTTGCCGTAGCAACCATCATCGCGATGGCGCCGGACTGGGCAGCGCGGGCCGAGCCGCTCACGCCCTTCTCCGTGATCAACGTCTCCGAGGCGCTTACGCAGGCCTACAACGACCGGAATGCCGTTGCGCTTCATCAGCTCCTCGCACCCGCTCTTCAGGCCCGATACACGCCCGAGATGCTGCGGACCTCCCTGTCTCTGTGCCGTGTGCTGACGGGTGAGATTTTTCGTCTGAGCACCCCATCGTGGGGCACCCGCAGCTATGGATTCTTCGGGGTCTACGCCGAGACGGGCGTGTTCGACATGGTGCTGGAAATCAACGAGGCCGAGAGGATCGTCTACTGGACCATCACGGACGACGTGACCTCCCGGAAACAGCAATGTCAGGTCGGCGGCAGCGCTCGGCCACCGGGGGCTAGGATGCCTTGACGTTCGTCCCCCAACGGACGTGCAGGAAACGCTCCCATGGCGAGAACAGGAGCCGATCGGCCAGAAGACCGATCACGACAATGACGATCATGATGCCGATCACCTGGTCCATGGCGTTCAGCTCGCGTCCGTAATGGAGCAGGTGCCCGAGACCGAAGCCGGTCAGGATCGTCACGTAGATCTCCGCGGCCATCAGCGAACGCCACGCGAAGGCCCAGCCCTGTTTCATCCCGCTGACCAGGAAGGGTAGGGAGGCGGGCAGGATCACGCGGGTCCATTGATGGAAGCCCTCGGAGCCCATGGTGCGGGCGGCGCGGGCATAAATCGGTGGGATGTTGCGGGCGCCGTGATCCGTCGCGATAATCACCGACCAGACCGTTCCCATGATGACCACGAACAGCATGGCGCCTTCGGTCTGGCCGAACCAGACCAGCGCGAGCGGCACCCAGCAGACGCTCGGGAGCGTCTGAAGTCCGAGCGCCAGGGCGCCAACCGTATCCTCCAGAAGCTGCGATGTGCTCGTCAGAAGCCCGAGCGGCAGGCCGATGAGAACGCCGGCCGCATAGCCGACGAGAAGGCGCTTGAGCGTCACCCATGTCGATTCCAGCAGGGTGCCGTCGAGGAGGGCCGCCCAGATGTACTCTGCGACGTAGGCCGGCGAGGGGAGCAGCACGACCGACCAGCGGCCGCTGCGCACCGCAAGGTCCCACAGCAGGATCAGGACCGCGAAGAACAGGAGCGCGACACCAAGGCGTCTCATTCTGATGCGACCTCCATGTCAGGACCGTTGGATATCCCCTTGAGCGCTGCTGCAATTTGCGAGGCATAACCCGCCAGCTCAGGGCTATTGATGTCGCGCGGGCGCGGCAGCGGTATCTCGAAGATCTCCGCAATGCGGCCGGGGGAGGGCGACATCAGCACGACCCGATCCCCGAGGCATGCGGCTTCGCGGACATTGTGCGTGACGAAGATGATGGTCTTGCGGCTCTCCATCCAGATGCGCTGGATGTCGTCGTAGAGCTGATCCCGCGTCATGGCGTCGAGGGCGCCGAACGGCTCGTCCATGAGGAGGACCTGCGGATCGGGAGCCAGCGCCCGCGCAAGCGCGACACGCTGCTTCATGCCGCCCGAGAGTTCATGGACATGGGCATGCTTGAATTTTCCGAGGCCGACCAGATCAAGATAGTACTCGGCGATCTTCTTCCGCTCGCGGTTGTTCACGTCCGGCCGCAGCTTGAGCCCGAACATGACATTGCCGAACGCATCGAGCCATGGGAACAGGGCCGATTCCTGAAACATCACCAGGCGCTGGCGTCCAGGACCCTGGACGACCTTCCCGTCGGCCAGAACCCGTCCGCCGTCGGGCCTGGTCAGGCCGGCGATGATGTCGAGAAGCGTCGACTTCCCGCAGCCGCTCGGCCCGACCAGGCACACGAACTCGCCTTCGGCAACCCTGAGGGACACGTTGTCCAGGGCCTGAACGACAGCCCGATTCGAGCTGAACCATTTCGTGACGTTCTCGATGACGAGCTTCGCCGGGGCGCCGGCCGCGAACTGCGGCCCAGTGCTCATCAGGGCGCCTCGATCAGGCGCGACAGGTCTGGAGCCCCGCGCAGGAATCCGACCTGTTGCGCCGCCGTCATGAAGGACTGGAAGGCTGCAAGCGTCACATCCGGCGTGATGCTCATCCGCGTCCAGGCGCGGGCGACCAGCTCGGGCGCCATGTCGACGCGGAAGGTCGCCTGGAGCTCGTCACGGGCCAATCGCTGCGCCTCTTCGGGGTTCTTGACGATCCACTCAGTCAACTCGCGGTGTGCGGCCACGAAGCGGCGGGCGAGGTCGCGGTTCTTCGCAAGCAAGCCGGCGCTCGACACGAGCACCGTGGTGATAGCATCCTTCTCTTCCACGAGGACCTTGCCGCCGGCCTCGGATTCGAGCCTGGAAACCCAAGGCTCCACGGTCCACACGGCATCGAGCTGTTTGCTCCGAAACAGAGACAGCTGGTCAGGATTGCTTGTGGGCAGAACCTGCGCGTCGCCGCCCGTCTGGGTGATCCGCAATCCACCCGCAATGAGCCACGCGCGTGCGGCGACGTCCTGCGTGTTTCCGAACTGCGGCGTGGCGATCCGCTTGCCGCGGAAATCCGCCGGCTTGGCAAGACCCGAATCCGGTTGGATCACTAGGGCCGAGCCGCCATTCACGGCGCCGGCGATCACGCGGACCTCGTCGCCACGGGAGCGTGCATAGGCATTGAGCGCCGGGTTGGGGCCGACATAGGTCAGATCCAACGAGTTGGCGAAGATCGCCTCCATCGCGCTAGGGCCCGCATTGTAGGCATACCACTCGATCTTCACCCCTGGGCCGAGCCGCTCGGCGAACCAGTTCCGACCCTGCCTCTCGAAGGCACGGGCGACCAGCGCCTGGACGTGAGTGATGTTCGGGAAGTGGCCGACCCTCACCGTGAGGTTCGCACCCTGCGCCATCGCAGGACCTTGCGCCGTCAGGAGAGAGAGCGCCAGCAGCAGAAACGACCGCACGTGAAGCGTCATCGGTCTGACTCCTCTGAGAGCGGACTAGGCTAGGGACTCTCCCGGGAAGGTCAATGGCGGTGCGAAACAGGGGAAGGCAACCTGAAAATCGCTCCTCCGCGGATCGAAGAAAGATTTCCTCTCTTTGCGAGATCACGGGGATGACCCTTCTCGCGCCGGCCATAGATTTGGAAGACAATTCTATTGATTTGCCAGGGAAGTCGCCGGACGCTTGAGGCATGCCGAACCTGAAGAACACCATGCCCAAGATCATCGCTCTCGTCGGGAGCCCGACACCGAACTCCCGTACGCGCAGTCTCGCTGCACAAATCCTGGAGCGGATCACGCATGAAACCGGCGCCGCCGGGCGCGTCATCGAGGTCGCCGAACTCGTTCCTTACCTCGTCGTGCGCAGCCGCGGGGAAGCGCTGCCGGTGCTGGAGGAGGCGTTGCGGGCCGTGGAGGAGGCCGATTTCCTTCTCGTTGCGTCACCGGTCTACAAGGGATCTTACACCGGGCTCTTCAAGCATTTCATCGATCTCGTCGACTACAAGTCGCTTGCGGGCGTGCCTGTAGCGCTGCTCGCGTTGGGCGGCTCCGACCGGCACGCCCTTGTCATCGATCATCAGCTTCGGCCGCTCTTCGGGTTCTTCAACGCCCACACCCTTCCGACGGGGGTATTCGTGTCGGAGAGCTCGTATCAAGATGGCCGGCTCGGCGATCCCGCTCTTCAAGAGCGGCTCTCGATCCTCGTGCGCGAAAGCGCCGACGCCATCACAAATCGCGTTTCTGCGCGCAGGCTCGTTGCCGCCTGAGGTGCAGCGTCATCGCGCTGCCGGTGCCGACAGGGCATAGGCTGTCGTCGATTTCACACGCTGCATGGCGAAGCGCGATGTCACGTTCTTGAGCGGGATCTCTGCGATCAGCCGTTTGTAGAAGGCGTCATAGGCGGCCATGTCGGGCACGACGACACGCAGCATGTAGTCCACGTCGCCCGCCATCCGGTAAAATTCCATCACCTCCGGCATCGCGGACACGAAGTCGGCAAAGCGCTGGAGCCACTGTCCCGAGTGGTCTGAGGTCTCGATCGATACGAAGACCGTCAGTCCCAACCCGATCCTTTCAGGGTCGAGCAGCGCGACCCTCTTCTGAATGACGCCGGATGCCTCGAGGCGCTGGACCCGCTTCCAGCACGGGGTCTGAGAGAGGTTCACCCTTTGGGCCAGTTCCGCGATCGAGATGCTTGCGTCGTCCTGCAGAAGAGTCAGGATCTTGATGTCAGTGGCATCCATCTCCGGTTCCGATCCTCGATAGAATATTTATATGGCTTTGGGCTGAGTTATAGATTTTTATTCTGTAGACCCGCGTGACGGTCGTTCAGAGAGAAATTTATTCTAAACGGCGGCAGGGCTGCGTCAATGGCGTTTCGTTTCGTCAAATCCGCTCCGGCACGAGGGCCGGATGCTCAGTACCGGCTGCCGCAGATCATTATACGGGTTCTATATAACGAACAATTATCTGTTCGGGCTCATATCGGCGAACACGATTTCTCCCGCCTTTGGCATTCGGAATGGGTCAGAAAGAAGGATATTGCTGCCGGGACGATCGCTGCGAGAACAAAATGCTCAAGCCTGGCGTACTAAAAAAAGAACGTTCCAATTGCCAATTGGACCCGATCCCGAGACAATTTCCTCATCATCCCGGCTCCCGGAGCCGCACGCAGGGGAAACGAACGTGTCTCGCACCATCCACATCACCCGCAGAACCACTTTCGCCGCTTTGGCAGGGGCCTCCCTCCTAGCCGCCTCGGTTAGCTGGTCGAGCGCCGCGATGGCTGCCGGGACTGGCGAGACGCCGGTCAAGGGAGGCACGTTGGTCTACCTCGAGCAGCAGGCTCATACGAATCTCTATCCGCCGGCCGGCGGCTTCTATCCGAATGGCGGCATTCTCAATCAGATCACCGACAAGCTGACCTACCAGAACCCGCAGACGCTCGAGATCGAGCCGTGGATCGCCGAGTCATGGACGGTGAATGCCGATGCCACCGAGTACACGTTCAAGATCCGCAAGGGCGTGACCTTCTCGGACGGCACGCCGCTCGATGCGGTAGTCGTGGCCAAGAACTATGATACGTTCGGACGCGGCAACAAGGACCTGAAGCTGCCGATCTCGGAAGTGATCAACAACTACGACCGCAGCGAGGTCCTGGATTCCCACACGGTCAAGTTCTACTTCAAGAAGCCGTCGCCGGGCTTCCTGCAGGGGACCTCCGTGATCGGCTCGGGGCTCGTCTCGCTGGCGACCCTGGCGCTGCCATACGAGGCCCTCGGCGACGCCACGAAGATCATCGGCTCGGGCCCGTTCGTCGTCGCGAGCGAAACCCTGGGGCGCGAACTCACGCTGACCTCCCGCAAGGACTACAATTGGGGACCGACGAAGCTCGCCCATCAGGGGCCTGCTTTTCTCGACTCCATCAAGTACATCATCACGCCCGAGGACAGTGTGCGCATCGGCGCCCTCCTGGCCGGGCAGGCGGACGTCATCCGCCAGATCCAAGCCTATGACGAGAAGCAGGTGGAGGATGAAGGCTACCTGATCTACGCGCCTTCCACCCGCGGAGTGAACAACAGCGTCGTCTTCCGTCCCGACAACCCGCTCGTGTCCGACGTCCGTGTTCGGCGCGCCCTTCTGCACGCCACCAACGCCGACGAGATCGTCTCGACGCTGTTTTCCACGAATTATCCCAAAGCCACCTCGATCATCGCCAAGAGCGCCCTCGGTTATGTCGATCTGTCCTCGAGGTTAGGCCACGATCTCGAGAAGGCCAAGGCTCTCCTGGACGAGGCGGGCTGGAAGGCCGGTTCGAACGGCCTGCGCCAGAAGGACGGCAAGACGCTCGAGCTGACGGCTTATGAATCCCTCCCGCAGCCTCAGAACAAGGAGACCCTGCAGCTCGTGTCGCAGCAATGGGGCAAGGTCGGCGTGAAGCTGAACGTGCTGACGGCCGACTCCGGCAGCGCGACGGTGAACAACCTTGACCCTGCCAAGGCGCCCGTCTCACCGGCCATGGTCGGCCGTGCGGATCCCGACGTGATTAAGAGCCAGTACTACCCGACGAACCGGAACGTTCTGCTTCAGAAAGGCGGCAACAGCGATAAGGTCAACGCCTTCGTCGACGAGAAGCTGAATGCGCTCCTGGACAACCTCGCGTCCGAGCCGGATCGGACCAAGCGGCTCGCTATTGCGGGCGACGTGCAGAACTACGTGATCGATCAGGCCTACGCCATCCCGATCTTCGAAGAGCCGCAGGCTTTCGCCGCTGCCCCCTACGTGAAGGGCGTCTCGTTCGAGGCCGTGGGACGTCCGAGCTTCTACGGTACTTGGTTGGCTCCCCGCCGCTGAGCGAGCCGATCCGCTGGGCTGTCGGTCGCCACCAGCAGCCCGCAACCTCACGAACCCTTGATTCTTCAGGTGAAACCCATGTCTCGATATGTGCTGAGGCGGATCGGGCAGGCGGCGATCGTTCTCTGGGCTGCGTTCACGGTCTCCTTCGTTCTGCTACAGGCGCTTCCCGGCGATGCGATCCTCATCAAGTTCCTGAATCCGGAACTTGGGCTCGGACCGGAGCAGATCGCCGAGATCCGCGCCTCCTATGGCGCCGACGTGCCGATCTGGACCCAGTATTTCCATACGGTCGCGAACTTCCTGGCAGGCGACTTCGGGTACTCCATTCAGGCTGGGGTCCCCGTGGGGGATCTGTTGCTCGCGAACCTTCCGCCGACTCTCTGGTTGGCAACCCTGGGCTTTTTGCTGGCGCTGGTAATCGCCCTCGGGCTCTCGGTGGCCTCGTCGCTGCTCCCGCTCTCCTGGCTGCGCTCCTTCGTACAGTCGCTTCCGTCCCTTTTCGTCGCCACGCCGGTGTTCTGGCTCGGAATCGTTCTGATCCAGATCTTCTCGTTCCAGCTCAAGCTCATCCCGGTCATCAACCCCGGCCCCTGGGAGGCGCTCGTGCTGCCGGTTCTGACGCTCGCGGTTCCGATATCGGCACCATTGGCCCAGGTGCTGATGCGTAACATCGATCATGTGATGACGGAGCCGTTCGTTGCCGTCGCACGGGCCAAAGGCGCATCGCGAATCTGGGTGCTGTGGAGGCACGTCGCCAAGAATGCCGTGCTTCCGACGCTCACGATCGGCGGCATCCTCTTCGGCGAGCTGCTTGCCGGCGCCGTCGTGACGGAAGCGGTGTTCGGACTGAACGGCATCGGCGGGCTCACGCAGCGCGCGGTCGGGCACCAGGACATCGCTGTGTTGCAGGCCCTCGTGGTGTTCTCGGCACTGGCCTTCGTGATCATCAACCTTGTGGTGGACCTGCTCTACCCCGTCTTCGATCCACGTCTCAAAAGCAGGGAAGGGGCATTCGCATGACCAGCCTCCACACGACAGGCAGGAGCCTTCTGCCGGACGACGCTCTGCTGTTCGAACCCACCGCTCCGAAGTCCAGCGGGCGTCGTGCGAACGAGGCCACATTGTCCATCGGGCGCCGGCTCGCACTTCTCAGGAAGGTCTCTGTCGGCCTGGCCTTGTCCTGGTTCGTCATAACCGTCGTGTTGCTGTGGGCGCTCATTCCGGGGCTGTTCACCAGCTATAGCGGGACGGTCGGCACCGCACGGCAGCAGCTTCGCGCCCCGAGTGCCGAGCACTGGCTCGGCACCGATGCCCTCGGTCGCGACCTCTTGGCGCGCATCATCTACGGAGCCGGAAACTCGCTCTCGGGCGCCTTCGTGGCGGTCGGTGTCGGCCTCGTTGTCGGGACGGCGCTCGGTCTCGTCGCGGGATCCGCGCGGGGCAGGGTGGACGGTGCCATCATGCGGGGCGTCGATGTGCTGCTCTCGATCCCGCAGCTCCTTCTGTCCCTCAGCATCGTGATTCTTCTCGGCTTCGGAACCGTCAATGCCGCCATCGCGGTCGGCGTGACGTCGATTGCCAGCTTTGCGCGCCTGGCCCGCTCCGAGGTGGTCAGGGTGCGTGCGAGCGACTACGTCGAGGCGGCCTTCGGCAGCGGTGGCACATTCTTCCGGGTGCTCCTGCGCCATATTCTGCCGAACTCGCTGACCTCCGTGATCGCCCTTGCGGCGTTGCAGTTCGGGTCGGCCATTCTCGCCATCTCGACGCTGGGGTTCCTGGGCTACGGCGCTCCTCCGCCGACGCCGGAATGGGGGCTCCTGATCGCCGAAGGGCGCAACTACATCGCACGGGCCTGGTGGCTCACCGCGGTTCCCGGCGTGGTCGTGATCCTCGTGGTCCTCTCGGCGAACCGTATCAGCCAATCCTTTGGGAAGGTCAGGATATGAGCACCGCAATCGGATCGAGCCTGAAGAGCATCGGGACAGGCGCTGCGCCGGTCCTTGAGATCAGCGACCTCGCCGTTTCCTACCGAAGCGACGACGAGTTCCAGCGCGTCGTCCACAACGTCTCGCTCCAGGTCCGGCCCGGCGAGGTCGTGGCCCTGGTCGGAGAATCCGGCTCCGGCAAGACCACGACGGCGCAGGCGGTGATCGGTCTCCTGGCAGAGAACGGCCGTGTGGATTCGGGCGCCATCCGGCTCAACGGGACCGATATCGCGGGCTGGTCCCAGAAGCGGCTCGACTCCATCCGCGGCAGCAAGATAAGCCTGATCCCGCAGGATCCAACCGGATCGCTCAATCCCGTGAAGACCATCGGCGCGCAGGTCGCCGAAGTGCTCGAGATCCACCGGCAGGGCTCAAAGCAACAGGTCGAGGCGCAGGTCATCGATCTTCTCGCCCGTGTCGGCCTTTCACAGCCGGAGTTGCGCGCCCGCCAATATCCGCACGAGCTTTCCGGTGGAATGCGGCAGCGCGTTCTCATTGCCATTGCGGTCGCGCTGCGGCCGTCGCTGATCATCGCCGACGAGCCCACCAGCGCCCTCGACGTCACGGTGCAGAAGCGCATCCTCGATCTCATCGATGGCCTGCGCGAGGAATACGGCACCGCCGTGCTGCTCGTCACGCACGACCTCGGCGTCGCGGCGGATCGGGCAAACCATCTCGTCGTTCTGAGGGACGGACGTATCCAGGAGCAGGGGCCCACGGCCGATATCCTGGCCTCTCCCCGGAGCGAGTACACCCGCAAGCTGCTGGCCGATGCACCCTCCCTGGACAAATCCCGCCATGTGAGGCGGGTCGTCAGTGTCAGGCCCGGTACGGGCGACCACGCCATCGTGGTCGAAAGTCTGGTTCAGGATTTTCGGCTCGACGGCGGCAGGGGTGCATTCCGGGCGGTGGACGGGCTGTCGTTCAAGGTCCCGCGCGGCACGACCCATGCGATCGTCGGCGAGTCCGGCTCCGGCAAGACGACGACCGCGCGCAGTGTCGTGGGTTTCCAGAGGCCGACCTCGGGACGCATTCTCGTCGACGGCACCGATGTGACCAGCCTTCGCGGGGACGGCCTGCGTCAGTTTCGCCGGAAGATCCAGCTCGTCTACCAGAACCCCTTCGCGTCGTTGGATCCGCTTCAGACGATCTTTCAGATCGTGGAGGAACCGCTCCTAAACTTCGATCCCTTGCCGAAGGAAGACCGGGCGCGGAAGGTTCATGCGATACTGGAGCGGGTCGGCCTGCCGCAATCCGTCATCAGCCGGAGGCCGAGAGCACTTTCCGGCGGCCAGCGGCAGCGGGTCGCCATCGCGCGCGCCCTCGTCCTGGACCCGCAGGTCCTGGTGTTGGATGAGGCCGTCTCAGCCCTCGACGTAACCGTGCAGGCGCGGATCCTCGAGCTCCTTAATGAGCTCCAGCAGGAGCTCAGGCTCACCTACCTGTTCATCTCCCACGACCTCGCAGTGGTTCGGCAGATCTCGGACACCGTATCCGTGCTGCAGAACGGCCGGCAGGTCGACAGCGGCAGCGTCGAGGACGTGTTCCTGCGTCCCGGCAGTTCCTACACCCGCGAACTCATCGGCGCGATTCCCGGGCAGCGAAGCCTCGCCCATGCGTGACGCCTCAACACACTTCACCGGAGAAGCCCAATGACAACATCCTCTCAACAGAAGCGGCTCGGCTTCTTCACCCGTCTTCTGGACGAGACGAGCGCCCATGAGCGCTACCGGCTCGCCACCGAGCAGATCGTCCACGCCGAAGCCTATGGCTTCGACTCGGCCTGGGTGGCGCAGCACCATTTTCATGAGGCGGAAGGCGGGCTTCCGGCGCCACTCGTCTTCCTGGCGCAGGTTGCGGCGCGCACCTCTCGGATTCGTCTCGGCACCGGGATCATCACGCTCCCGCTGGAGAACCCCGTTCGCGTCGCAGAGGATGCGGCGGTTCTCGACCTCCTGTCGGGCGGACGTCTCGAGGTCGGCGTCGGGACGGGCGGCACGCCCTCATCCTTCACCGCCTTCGGCTTCGACAGTGCCAATCGGTCGGAGATCTTCGATCGGCACCTTGCCGTCGTCCGGGATGCCTGGGCCGGTCGGGCGCTCGAGGGTGGCGACACCTTGTACCCGACTGCGCCGCATCTGAACGACCGGGTCTGGCAGGCGACCTTCTCGACCTGGGGCGGCATCCGGGCAGGCAAGGCCGGCGACGGTCTCATGCTGTCGCGCACCCAGCCACGCCCGAAGGAGAACCCACACGCGACGCTCGCCGAGATCCAGCACCCGGTCATCGACGCCTATCTCGAGGCGCTGCCGGAGGGGAGGGAGCCGCGGATCGTCGCGTCACGCTCCGTTTTCGTCGCCGACAGCCGGGAGGAGGCGCTGCGGCTTGCCGAGAAGGGGCTCCGCCGCGTCATCGACGGCTTCGTCGCCAAAGGCCATGCCGTTCCAGGAAACAGCCTGACGGAGATCGTCGCGGCGCTCGACACCCATGTGGGCACGCCAGACGACGTGATCAAATCCCTTCAGGCGGACACGACCCTGCAAAGGGCGACCGATCTCGTCTTCCAGGTCCATTCTGTCGACCCGCCCCATTCCTACATCCTGCGGTCGATCGAACTGATCGCCACCGAAGTGGCTCCAGCCCTCGGTCTGCGCAGGCCAGAACCGCGCGCGGAAAAGCGCATCGCCCTCGTGCGATGAGCTTCAACACATTTCGATCCCATCAACCGACAAGTGAGCACGTCATGAGCGCTACACCAGCAGATGTCATCGATTTCCTCGCCGGTATCGAGCCCGGCTCGCCCCTCTCCGAGATCCGGGACCGGCGGGCGCAGGCGCGCGAGAATGCGCAGAAGAGCTATCTTGCCCTGTTCGAGCCGGAAGTTCCCGGCGACGTTACGGCCGTGGAGCGATATGCGGTCGCCGCCTTTGTGGCAGGCCTTCATCGACAGCCGGCCGTGTCGGACTACTATGCCGCGCACCTGCAGGATGGCCGCGAGGCCGGCATCGCGCAGGTGATCTCGTCTGAAATATCGCGCGCAGCCACCGAGGGGCCATACGGTTGCTACCCGGAGGGCCCGCTGACCGTCGAAGATGTCGAAGGGCCGGACTATCGTGTCTCTTCGGCAAGCGAAGCGGTCCTCGGTCGCAGATTGTCGGCGGCCTTCGAGCATGCCGATCTCCTCGTGTTTCATCCGCGTGATGCCAGCCCTGCGGCCCTGCAGAAGCTTCTGGATGCCGGATGGTCGACGACGGATATCGTCACTCTGTCGCAGCTTGTGTCGTTCCTGGCCTTCCAGATTCGGGTCGTTGCCGGGCTGCGGGCCCTTGCGGCAACGTCGAGCCATCGCGCAAGCGCGCTTGAGACGGTGTTCACGGGTGTTCTGGCCTCGGGCCATGTTTGAGAAGGAAAGAACCAGATGATCCAGACGACGCTTTCGCATCCGGACAACCGTGAGCCGGCTGCCTTCACTCAGGAGGAACTCGGCTGGCTCCCGTGGCTCGAGCCATTCCCCGCGGACCAGCTGACCGAGAGACACTGGGCCGGCCTTGTCGATGCCTCGCGCGCGAAATCGCCCTATTTCCTCCTGCTGGCGCGCGATCCCGACATCCTGCAGGCGCGAACCAAAACCGATAAGGACATCTTCTACAACACGAGCAACGGCCTGCCGCGGGCTGAGCGGGAACTGGCAGCCGCGGCAACGTCACGCTTCAACGGGTGCATCTTCTGCGCGTCCGTCCACGCACGCTTCGCCAGCCAGTACTCCAAACGGAAGGACGACGTTCAGCGCCTCCTGGACGAAGGCGTCGAGGCCGATATCGATGATCGTTGGAACGCGATCGTCAATGCATCGGTTGCGCTCACCGCAACGCCGCCGGCTTTCGGGGAGGCTCATGTCCAGGAGCTTCGTGCCGCGGGCCTCGACGACGCCGAAATCGTCGACGTCATCAACGGCGCGGCCTTCTTCAACTGGGCCAACCGGTTGATGCTATCGCTCGGGGAGCCGACGCCTCCGGCGCGCATGAACTCCTGAGACTCGTCCAATCCGCCCCGCGTTCCCGGCACGGCCTCGAATCCGGGGCGGATTGGTCCGTGTTACGTTCTGTTACGAGGGGGCACATAATCGTACGGAGCTGATGCACCACCGTTTGCGTTCGACGTCATCCTCTCCGGCGACGCTCCTCCGTCATGGGATGCGCCGCTCCAGCCTATGAGCGCGGCCGATCCTCTCCCATGCGTTCCGCGGCCAGCATCGCGGCCTCGACCCTGTTGCGGACGTTGAGCTTCTCCATGATGACCGTGACATAACCTTTGACGGTCTTCTCGGTCAGTCCCAGCTCGTTCCCGATGAGCCTGTTGCTGAGGCCCTGAACCAGGAGGCCGAGGATCTGCTCCTCCCGGCTGGAGAGTTCCGGAAACTTCTTCGCGACCTTCTCGACGGAACTTGCGCGCTCGTCACGCCCCTTGAACAATTGTGCTGCGAAGTTGGGAGAGACGTAGTTCTGGCCCTTGCTGACGACACGGATCGCCTTGACGAGTTCCGAACTCGTCGTGCCCTTGAGCAGATAGCCCCGTGCGCCCCGCCTCAAGGCGGTGCGGACGCCGTCCTCGTCGTCCACGACCGTCAACATCAGCGTCTTCGTCGACGAGCAGCGCAGAGAGATCTTCGAAACCGCATTGAGCCCTCCGCCCGGCATGTTCATGTCGAGCAGCAGGATATCCGGCGCGCTGTCGCGAGCGATCTGATACGCATCGTCTGCAGTCTCGCCCTGGCCGACGACCTCGATGTCCGGCTCAGACTCCAGGGCGAAAACGACCCCGTCCCGGTAGAGAGGATGGTCGTCGACGATGCCGACCCGTATCTTATTCTCCATCTGAGGCTCCCAATGTCAGGGGTAGGGATGCGCGGATCCGCGTTCCGGCACCCGGCGCAGTGTCCAAGAACAGCTCCCCGCCGATGCTCTCAAGCCGATCACGGAGACCGGCCAAGCCGAGCCCGCCCTCGCCGGGGGTGGCGTCGATCATGCTCATCCCGGGACCTTGGTCCGCGACCTCGATGAAGACCGTCCGGCCATCCCAATGCGCACTGACCTTCTGCCCCAGGCCGCCCGCATGCTTGAAGGAGTTGTTGAGCCCTTCCTGAACGAAGCGGCATAGGGCGATCTTCACGAATTGCGGCGATTCCTCGGGAAGCTCGCCGAACGTGCAGGTCACGACCGTGCTCGTGCGGCGTTCATGATGGCGGATCATGTAGATGAGCGCATCGCGCAAGGAAAATTCCTGAACTTCCGGAAGAAGGAGACCGCGACAGACGTTCCGGATGTCGTTGATGGCGTCCGACAGGGCCTTGTGAATTTTCTTGAGGTTGTCGCGATCCTTCTCGGTGCCCTGGACGCGGTCGAGCCGCAGAAGGGCCAGGCCGATGAGTTGGGCGATCCCGTCGTGCAGATCATAGCCCAGACGTCGGATGACGCGCTCGTTGTCTTCGGTCGCGTTGCGGGCGGCGCGCTCGACCCGGGTCCGGAGCAGACGGTTCTGCTGCAGCAACTCGGAGAGCTGATTCACCCTTTTCGTCAGAGCCGCACGCTGTTCGTCGATGGTGCGGCTTCCACGTGCGACGATCGTGAAAAGGACGCCCATCATGGAAAGCGTGATGACGGCGGTCGAGATCCAGATTCGCCACTGCGCGTCGACAAGTTCCGCCTTCAACGCCTCGGCGCGCTCATGAAACTCGACGACGGCGATGACGTTGCCCTGTTCCGTATCGCGGATCGGTGCAAACACTTCGAGCAAGGGGAGGCCGGTCGCGCGATCCCTGGCATCCTCCTCGTGGAAGAGGTCGTCGAACTCCACGGCCACGGTTCCCAACCATGCCTTGCGCGGATTGGGGTTGAGAGGGAATGTCCGACCGATGAGCTCCGGTTCGGAGCTGTACACGATCAGGCCGTCTCGCTTCCAGATCCGGACCGACGTGACATGGTCCATCACCGCCGGCCTCGCCAGCGCCTGTCTGAGGTTTCGGATGCTCTGTTCGGAAAGCTTGTCGCTGGATGCCAGTTCCTGCAGGTGGGGAGCGACGAAATTGTTGATGAAGAGGGCGGCGGATGCCGCATTCACCTCGGCGACACCCCGCTCGATCGTTTTGGAGACCAGGATGCCCATGGCAAGCATGCCGGCGAGCATGACGCCGAACGCCACGAGAAGGAATTGCTGTGCAAGGCTGCCCCTGAGCCGAAAGGACGGCCTGCGCGAGGTCCCGAGCTTCACTCCATAGGATGCGTACACTGCCGCATTCTCCCGGCTTCCGAGCAGATCGTCCGCCTTAACTTTCAGGCAAAACAAGAACTTTCCGTAAAGTAGGCATCGGTCTTTGCGCGGGTCGACCCTATCCGAAAGGGGTAGGGCGCAGTCGGGCGGATCATCCGCGGGTCCACCTTTCCGAGCGCGTCAGCCGTGATCCGTCACTCCGCTTCGACAACAATGAGTTGCAGGGAGATAGAGCGTGTTCGGGCGGGATCCTAGTCGGACCAAAGCCCTATACCGACCAAAGTCCGAGTCCGCGAACCGACCAGACTCGGACCTCCGTTCACCGACCAGTTCCGAGGCTTCAGACCGTATGGTTAAGCGTTCGTAATTCTGCCCAAGATGTGCCCGGACGCCGCCATGGTTGCGGCACGAGCAAGGGCAGGACTCCCATGGTGAACATCGTCAAGCATGACCTCGAATTCATCCTGAAGCAGATCAAGATCGCCGAGGCCAATTCCGTGGCTCACGACGGTCCCGGATCGACTCCCCTGAGCCAGCTGGTCAGCCATCACCTACTGCCCTATGGCTTGCGCACGGTGGATGGCAGCTACAACAATCTGATCCCCGGGCATGAGTACGATGGTGCAGCGGACCAGATCATGCCGCGCCTGCTCAACCCGAAGTACGTTCCTGCCGATCCGATCCCTGCAGGCGCCCATGGACCCAACTACCCGGGCAGCACGACCCCAACCCACTACGGCGATCCGAGGGACGTGTGGGACGCGGATCCGCGCATCATCTCCAACCTGATCGGCGATCAGTCACTCGACAACCCGGCTGCCATCTATGCCGCGCTGAGCTATGCCGGCGTTGCGGCTGCGGACCTGACGGCTGCCGTCAGCGCGATCCGGGCCGCCAAGGTGGCGCTCGATACCGCCATTGCCAACGCCGGTCCCACACCTGCCGAAATCGTTGCGCTCCAGCAGGCTCTTCAAGAGGCTCAGGCCGATGCAGCGACGGAAGCCGCGAATGCTGCTGTTGCGCAGGAGCAGGCGGAAGCCGATCAGGCCGCCTACGATTCCGCATTGTCCGATGTCGCTCTCGCGCAGCAAGGCGTCGCGGCTGCCAATGCTACTCTACTTGCACTGGCTATCGACGGCATCCCGACCTCAGAGCAGCAGGCTGAGATCGACGCGGCTTTCGCCGCTCTCGAGGCTGCGGCGATCGAACTGGACGCCAAGGAGCTTACCGCAGCCAATGCTCAGACGGCCGCCTTGGCTTCCAGCGAGACGGCTTCCCAAGCCCAGGAGCTGTTGCAGGCGGCTGATGCCAAAGTAGCGGCTGCCCAGCAGGCTCTCACCGAGGCGCAGGAGGCGAAGAGTGAAAGCGCCGCAGTCATTGAGGCTGCCCATGCGGCTCTGAACGCCAAGTTGGATCAATACGACGTCGTCGTGGAGAACGGCAATGTAGTGCTTCCCAACGTGTCCGCTGACCTGGGTGACACGGCCCCCTTCAACGGCTTCTTCACCCTGTTCGGCCAGTTCTTCGACCACGGTCTCGACCTCGTCAGCAAGGGCGACAACGGCACGGTCTACATACCGCTCCAGAAGGACGACCCGCTCTACGTCGAGGGCAGCTACACCAACTTCATGGTCCTGACACGCGCGACCCCGGTGATGGGCGCGGGCGCGGACGGCCAGATGGGCACGTCGGACGACGTGCTGCTCGGCCACCGCAACGAGACCACGCCGTGGATCGACCTCAATCAGGTCTACACCTCCAACCCGTCGCACCAGGTCTTCCTGCGCGAGTACGTCCTGGTCGATGGCAAGCCCGTCGCGACCGGCCGCATGCTCGAGGGCAAGAACGGCGGTCCGGCCACGTGGGCCGACGTGAAGGAGCAGGCCGCGACCAAGCTCGGCATCCTCCTGACCGATGCCGACGTCCTACGCGTTCCCGGCCTGCTGACCGACGTATACGGCGAGTTCGTGCGCGGCGAGAACGGCTTCCCGCAACTGGTTCGCCAGGGTGCGTCGGCTCTCGAAGGCAACCTCGATGCGCCCGTTGCGGCGTCCCAGGCAATGTCAGCCGGGCGTGCATTCTTGAATGATATCGCCCACACCGCCGTACCGGTCGTCGTGGGTGGCGTCCTGCAACAGGATCCTGACTCCCCGACCGAAACGAACCACGCCGCCGGCAACCAGGTTCCGGTCAACAGCCGCGGCCAGAACACGCAGTACGACAACGAGCTGCTCGACAGGCACGTGATCGTGGGCGACGGGCGCGGCAACGAGAACATCGGCCTGACCTCGATCCACCACGTGTTCCACTCCGAACACAACCGGATGATCGAGGAGACGAAGAAGGTCGCGCTGGAATCCGGCGACCTTGCGTTCCTCAACGAATGGCTGGCCGTCGACGTGACGCAGATGCCGGCGACCCAGGCCGAGATCGCTGCCCTGGTCTGGGACGGCGAGCGCCTGTTTCAGGCGGCCCGCTTCTCGACCGAGATGGTCTACCAGCACCTCGTGTTCGAGGAGTTCGCCCGCGCCGTCGCGCCGGACGTAGATCCTTTCCTGTTCTCCAACACCACCACCGTTTCCGGCGCCATCGTGGCCGAGTTCGCCCACGTGGTGTACCGCTTCGGCCACTCGATGCTCACCGAGACCATCGACATGGTCCACACCGGGGCGGACGGGAAGCCCGTCACGAGCGAGATCGGCCTGATCGAGGCCTTCCTCAACCCGCTCGCCTTCGGCAGCGCCGGCATCAATCCGATCGAGGCGGCAGGCGCGATCCTGATGGGCATGAGCCGGCAGGTCGGCAACGAGATCGACGAGTTCCTGACGGGCGCCCTGCGCAACAACCTCGTCGGCCTGCCGCTCGACCTCGGCGCGACCAACATTGCCCGTGCCCGCGAGACCGGGGTGCCTTCGCTCAACGAGGCCCGCAAGCAGTTCTACGCCGACACTGGGGACACCCGCGTCAAGCCCTACGAGAGCTGGTACGACTTCGCACTGTCGCTCAAGAACACGGCTTCGGTGATCAACTTCATCGCGGCCTATGGCACCCACGCGTCCATCACCTCCGCCACGACCGTCGAGGCCAAGCGCACGGCGGCGACCCTGCTCGTGCTGGGCGGCAACGGAGCTCCGTCCGACCGGCTCGACTTCCTGCATGGGCGGGGCCAGTTCGGTGACACCGATACGGGCAAGCTCGGCGGGCTGAACGATGTCGACTTCTGGATCGGCGGCCTCGCCGAGAAGAAGATGACTTTCGGCTCCATGCTGGGCTCCACCTTCACCTACGTGTTCGAGTACCAGATGGAGCAGCTCCAGGCGGGCGACCGGTTCTACTACCTGAGCCGCACGCAGGGCCTGAACCTGCTCAACGAGCTCGAGGCCGACTCCTTTGCGCAACTCATCATGCGCAACACCACCCTTGGCGACGGGAAGTCGACCCATATCAATGGAGCCGCCTTCCAGACGGCAGACCACATCCTCGAGATCGAGAAGCACAGGCAGATCAACCAACAAGATCCCGAGTACGACGACCCGATCCTCCAGGCGTTCGGCCCGATGGTGACCCGCGAAGACAGGAACAACGACGGGTTCGTCGACTACCTGCGCTACGGCGGCACCGACCACGTCGTGCTCGGCGGCTCGAACCGGGGTGAGACCCTGATCGGCGGCGAGGGCGACGACACCCTATGGGGTGACGGCGGCGACGACTACCTCGAGGGCGGCTACGGCGTCGACCACCTGCACGGCGGCGACGGCGACGACATCATCGTCGACAGCGGTACCGACATCGGGGCGGCCGACGTGATCCACGGCGACGCGGGCAACGACGTCATCAACCCGGGCAGCGGCCTCGACCTCGTGTTCGGCGGCAGCGGCCAAGACTTCGTCTACGGCGGCACCGAGGCCAAGGACATCTCCGGCGGACTCGGGAACGACTTCATCCGCGGCGGAACGGGCATCAGCTTCCTCAAGGGCAACGAGGGCGACGACTGGATCGAGGGCGGCGAGAGCTTTGACACCCTAGCGGGAGAGAACTCCGAGCTGTTCTTCAACTCGACCATCATCGGCCACGACGTTCTGAACGGGCGCGGGAACGACAACGACTACGATGCCGAGTCCGGCGACGACATCATGGTCCAGAACGAGGGCATCGAGCGCAACAACGGCATGGCCGGCTTCGACTGGGCGATCCACAAGGGTCACAACCAGGGTGCCGACTCCGACATGACGATCTCGATCTTCCAGAACCAGCAGAACAACATCCTGCGGGATCGGTTCGACCTGGTGGAAGGCCTGTCGGGCTGGAAGCACAATGACAAGCTGACCGGCCGCGACGTGGTCGTGGGTGCCTACGACGCGAACGGCAACGCCGCCGAGGTCGCGCCGGGTTCCCCGCTCGAGTCGTACTCCAACGCGCTGCTCCAGAAGAACCTCCACCTGATCGACGGACTGGCCGAACTCGTGGCGCATCTCGAGCGGTTCGAGTTGGTAGGCGCGGACGGCAAGACCGAGATCGCCGTGATGGACACGGCGGGCGAGACCGCTGACGGCGGTGGTGCCGCGTCCGACATCCTGCTCGGCGGCGGCGGCAGCGACACGATCAAGGGCGGCGGCGGCAACGACGTCATCGACGGCGACAAGTGGCTCAACGTCCGCATCCGGATCACGGTCGGGACCGAGACCTACACCGCCGACATGATGGACGGGAAGATCTACCGGGAGGCGGACTACGTCAGAGGCGAGGTCGGCGAGGGCGCAGTGGCGCAGTGCGGCGGCAAGACCCTCCAGCAGACGATGTTCGACCGGACTCTCAATCCGGGCCAGCTCTCGATCGTCCGCGAGATTGTCGACGGCAACAAGAC
>JAFAAP010000283.1 GCA_023426505.1 Pseudomonadota bacterium | reverse complement strand
TGTTGTAACAGATAACCCCGAGATAGGCGTCCATGCCGGTATAGGTATAGGGGGGCCTAGGGTCCCGGAAGACTTCTTTCAACTCGTCGGCCCCTTTCGGCTTGTACTCCTCCAGAAGCCCTGCCGTCTCGAACATGAGGAGGCTGGACGCGGCAAGGCCAAGCACCATGTCCGCTCGCGGATTATCCTTTTCCGCAAGGAACCGCGCGGTGATGACGCCCGTGGAGTCACGCACCCACGATACCTCTACGTCAGGCACCGCCTTTTCAATTGCCTGTTTGAACGGCCCAAGCTGATCGTTCTCCAGAGCCGTATAAACGGTCAGCTTAGTCTTCTGCTGCGCGGATGCAGCCGTTGCGAAGCCCAAAGTCAATGCCACGCCAAGGCTTGTTACAATCCACTTCTTCATTGCCTGTCCCTCTTTATTGTTAGGCCGCAATAGTAACCCCCCCGTGAATACTCGCACAAGGCAGCCCCTTACCCATCTTTGTGGTTTTCTGACCGGATCTGCGCCAATTCGGAGTATCTCATAGAGGGATGGGAGCCTATAAGCGGGCTGCGGTGACAGTGATGCGACAGCCGAACACTGGCTCACTGAATACGGATCAATGCAAGGCCCACGCAGATGAGAGCGGCCGCGATCACGCGCCGCGGATGCAGCGGCTCCTTCAGGATGGCGAAGGCAATCAGGGCTGCGAAAAGAACGCTGGACTCCCTCAATCCTGCGACGAGAGCGATGGGCGCGACGGTCATCGCCCAGATCGCAATCCAGTAAGAGCCCAGGGACATGCTGCCGCCGATGAAGGCGGAGAGAGGCCTTGCGAAAATCAGGCCGATCTTGTGGCACCCCTGGCGCCACAGCACATAAAACAGGAGTGGGAAACCATCGATGACGAAGAGTGCGGCGGCATAGGCATGCGGATCGCCGGCGATGCGGGCGCCGATCCCATCCACCAACGTATAGCCGCAAATGATAATGGCGGTGACCAGTGCTAGGATGACGGCTCTCGGATCCAGATTTCGTTCCCGCCCGGCAAAGGACATCAGCACCACGCCACAAGCGAGCAATGCGACGCCCGCTCCGCCTGTCATCGTAATCGGCTCGTCGAGCAGGAAAAGCGAGCCAGCGGTCGTCATCAGCGGAGCGCCGCCTCGCGCAATCGGATAGACTTGGCTCATGTCGGCGTGGCGGTAGGCTTCTGTCAGGGCCACGTAATAACCGAGATGCAGGATGATCGAGCCTGCGAGCCAGGGCCAGGATTCCAGCCGCGGCATCCCGAACCACGCCAGCGCCGGGATCGCGACGATACCTGCGAGTGTCGTGATGCGCGTCATCGCCAGGAGCGGGTCGAGCTTCAGTTTCAACGAGGCGTTCCAGCCGGCATGCATCGCCGCGGCGGCAAGGACGGCAGTGAAGACCAATGGGCTCATCGCAGGAAAACTCGTCGGAGAATTCGGCGTCCTCATCTGAGGACCCTCCAACCTGCCACCTTGCCGAGAGAGAGAAGCAGATCGCCAACCATTCTTTGCGGAGTATCCTGAAAGGACGCCCCGCGATATAGTAAAGCTTAAAGTGGCCAGTCTTGCCCGCGCAAGAGTCGATAGGCAGCTTTCCTTGATGTCTTTTCTTCGCTACCGCCACAATGTCGGCGTAGCCCTGTTCAACCGGGATGGCCTCGTGCTGATCGCACGTCGCCTGCAGGTCGACGGGCCCGAGATCGTTGTCCCCGGGTGCGAGTGGCAGATGCCGCAAGGCGGGGTCGATCCGCCCGAGGGTTCGCAGACTGCCGCCTCGCGGGAACTGTGGGAGGAAACGAGCGTCTGCAGCGCCAGCGTCTCGGGCTGCATGTACCCGGCGATGACCTACGATCTTCCGCCCTATGTTGGGCCGCCTCACAAGCTTGCGGCATTCAGCGGGCAGCGGCAGATCTGGTATGCCATGGGCTTTCTTGGAGACGACCGCGAGATCGATGTGAGCGCCGGGCAGAACGGCGAGGAGGCAGAGTTCGACATTTGGCGTTGGGCGCCGTTGAGCAAGACGGTCTGTCTCGTCGTTCCCCTCAAGCGTGAGATTTATGCCGCTGTGCGCGAAGCCTTTGCATGCTTCGTGCGCCCGGCGGCCTGAGGCCGGCCGGGGAAGGAGACAGGACGGCGCGACCTGCCTCGTCATCGGCTCACCCCCAAGGCATCGAGAAGGTGCGCACGTTGGTGAAGCTCTTCATCGCTTCCCAAACGCCCTCCTTGTAGCCATTGCCTGAATCCTTGATCCCCCCGAATGGCGACATCTCGATCCGATAGCCTGGAACCTCCCAGATGTTCACGGTCCCGACATCGAGTTCGTTGATAAACCGGGTGATGTAGTCGAACCGGTTGGTGCAGACGCCGGAGGACAGCCCATAGGCCGTTGAATTCGAGATGCGAATGACTTGATCGATATCGTCAGGCACCCTGATGATCGGGATGACAGGCCCGAACGTTTCCTCCCGCACCAGCTCGGCATCGTAAGGAATATGATCAACGACGGTCGGGGGATAGAGCGCACCCTGGCGGTTATTGCCATGAAGAAGCCTGGCGCCGGCAGCGACGACCTCGTTCACCCGTCGCTCGAACGTCTTCGCGGCTCCCTCGTGGATAACCGTTCCCACATCGACGTCAGGGTCCATAGGGTCGCCGCAATTGAGCTTTTTCGCCTTCTCGAGCACAAGCGCCGAGAATTCGTCCGCGACGCTGCGCACCACGAGGATTCGCTTCACGGCCGTGCAGCGTTGCCCCGAATTCTTGGTCGCGCCCTGCACAGCGAGTTCGGCCGCCTTGTCCAGATCCGCATCCTCCATGACGATGAGCGGATCGTTTCCGCCGAGCTCGAGGACAGTGCGCTTGTACCCCGCGGTCGCCGCGATATGCTTGCCGACACGCACAGACCCGGTAAAGGTGATCAGGTCCGCATCCGGATCGGTGATCATGGCATCGCCCATCGAGCCCGGATTGCCGGTGACGACAGAGAGCATCTCCGGCGGCAGGCCCGCTTCATAAAGCACATCCGCCAGCCTGAGCGCGGTCAGGGGAGTAAGCTCGGTCGGTTTCAGAACGAGCCGGTTGTTCGTCGCGATCGCCGGAGCAAGCTTGTGCGACACCATGTTCAGGGGATGATTGAAAGGCGTGATCGCCGAAATCACGCCCATGAGAGGCATGCGCTGTGTGAAGATCTTGCGCTTCTTCCCGTTTGGACTGATGTCGCAGGAGAACGTCTCGCCGTCATCGCGAATAGTGAGCTGAGCGGCGAAAGACCACACGTCGTAGGCGCGGCTTGCTTCGTAAAGCGCATCCTTCCAGCACAGTCCGGACTCCGCAGTGATGAGCCGTGCGAACTCCTCCTTGCGGTCGCGGAGAATTTCGGCCGTGTGCATCAGGATCTGCTGACGCTCATAGCGAGTCAGGTTCGGTTTGAAGGCACGGGCGTTGGCGAAAGCCTCGCGGACATGCTCCGGTCGGGCGGAAGGAACGGTGCCAACGAGTTCGTTGTTGTAGGGGTTGCGAACCTCAACGACCTCGTCGGTGGTCACCGCCCTCCCCGCAATGCGCATCGTCTCTGCCAGGAAAGGGATTTTGGCCGCCGCGTTCATGGCTCGTCGCTCCTACGATACCAGATTGAGCGCAACGTCGAACACGTCGAAATTGCGCAGGGTCCGCCCCTCGGGCAGGGAGATCTTCCTGTTCACGATCATCGGAACGACCTGTTCCGTGAGTCCGCCATGCGAACGCAGGGGCTCGGTGAGACCCGAGAGGTCGTGCCGCTCCCGGCTCGTTCCGATGACCTTGTGCCGTGTCGAGATCGCGACAATGTCGCCGATCCGGTCAGGCGGCAGATCAAAACGCTCGCAGGCATCTTCCTTGCCCAGAACAAGCTCGATACCCTCGACCGCGGCCAGGTTCTTCATCAATCCAGCCCGATCTGCGTTCTCCGGAAGGTAGATCGTGGCAAAGGAGCCGAGTGCCCCGTGGTGCGCAACATACGGATCCGTGATCGGCAGAATGACCCTCGCACCGTTGATCATCGCCGTGCGGTCGCACCAATCCTGCAAGTAGATGACATCGGGGTTCCCGTCTGGAAGGTGCTTGTCGTTCATGCCATGATCGGCCGTCAGGGCAACGACGCAGCCGAGCGCCTCCAGCTCGCCGACATAGCGGTCGATCATCGCATAGAAGGAATTCGCTATCTCCGAACCCGGCGCCGCCTTGTGCTGGATGTAATCGGTGGTGGAAAGATAGATGACGTCCGGGCGAAACGTCTTCAGAAGCTTCACTCCGGCCGCAAAAACGAATTCCGAGAGATCGGCGGAATAGACCTCCGGCAGCGGCTTGCCGACGAAGTTCAGCACGTCTGCGATGCCATTCTCCTCTTTCGTCGCCTTGTCGGCCTTCTCGGAGGAGAAGGCGATCGCGCGCCCGGTGGAAGGATCGAGCCCCTTCCCGAGAAGCGTCCGCAACTTGTCCTTAGCGGTCACCACGGCAACCTTGGCGCCTGCGTCCTGGAAGGCTTTCATGATGGTATCGGCGCGCATGAAGCGCACGTCGTTCATCATGATCTCTTCATGGGCCTGAGTGTCATAGAAGTAGTTGCCCGCAATACCGTGGACCGCGGGTGGACGCCCCGTGATGATGGAGATGTTGTTGGGATTGGTGAAGCTCGGAATCACGCTCATGGCGAGCAGGTTGGATCCCGTCTTCATCATGCGGTCGATGTTCGGCGCGAGGCCCGCCGCGATGGCGGCCTCGATGTAACCCGGCTCCGAACCGTCGATGCAGACGGCCACTGTCGGCATCGACGGCATGCGATAGCTGCGCCCGTTTGCGGTAATCTGGTTCGCTCGGTTGTGCGCGTTCATCAAGCCTTCTCCTTACGCCGCACTGCGCAGGGGGGTCGGAACCCCCAGGTCAGCCAGTACATCTCGCACGGCAGCGAGAGCAGAGCGCATGTCGTTGGGATAAAGACGGCCGATACAGCCGATGCGGAACGAATCCGCCACCGTCAGCTTGCCGGGATATATCAGGAACCCGCGCTCGCTAAGCCCGTCGTAGAACCGCTGGAAATCGAACGCCGGATCGTTCGGCATGTGGAAGGTGACGATGATAGGCGCCTGCAGGTCGGCCGGCAACAGCGTGCTGAAACCGAGCTCCTGCATGCCCTTTATGAGGAGGCGACAGTTCTCCGCGTAGCGCCCGCCGCGTCCCGCAACGCCTCCTTCGGCCCAGAACTCCTCCAGAGCCTGATGAAAGGCGACAATGACGTGGATGGGAGGTGTGAAGCGGAACTGCCCTGTCTTTTCAAAGCCCTGCCATTGATCATGCAGGTCCAGGACGAGCGTCGTCGCATGGCCCTTGGCGCTGGCGATGACGTCGCGTTTCACGAGCACGAAGCCGAGACCCGGCACGCCTTCAATGCACTTGTTCGATGAGGCGGCAACCGCGTCGAAGATTGTCGTCCTCGAGTCCAGCGGCAGCGCGCCAAAGGCGCTCATGGCATCGATAAGGAGCCGCCTTCCATTCCGCGCCACGACGTCGGCGACCGCTTCGATGGGATTGCGGATGCCGCTGGTGGTCTCGCAGTGAACAACGAAGACATGCGTGATGGCCGGATCACCCTTCAGGAGGTCGTCGAGGCGATCCGGATCGGGAGGCGTGTCCTCCGGTGTCTCGTAGGTCACCGCAGCGCGACGGGCGATGTCGAGGATCCGCTTGGCGCGATGGCCGTAGGCTCCATTGATGAGCACGAGCACCTTGCCATCGGCGGGGACAAGGCTGGTCAGCATAGCCTCGACAGCGAAGGTGCCGGATCCCTGCATCGGCACCGTTACATAACTTCCCTCGCCGTGGATGATTTCGGGCAGACGGGTCAGCACGTCCCTGTTGATCTTAAGGAACGCCGCATCGCGCGAGCCCCAATCGTGGGCCATCGCCTGCTTCACCGTCTTGGAGGTCGTCAGAGGTCCAGGCGTGAGAAGGAACGGGTCGCCGGTTTCGGATAGCGCTCGGCGGGGCGGGAAAGACGACATCGCGGCATCTCCTGCATTGATAGCCGGAGCGTGCGGCGCCGCTTGCCATAGGTCAAATACTTGTTATGAATGCATGATATAGATTTTATCCATAGGAAAGGGCTGTATGAACCTGACCTTGTTGCGGGCCTTCCACCAAGTCGCGCAGGAAGGCAGCTTCACTCGCGCTGCAATCGCGTGCGGCGTCAGCCAGTCGACCCTCTCCGCTCAGGTCCGGGCCCTGGAAGCCGCGCATTCCGTCAATCTCTTCGACCGGCGGCACCGGGGGGTTACCCTCACCCCCATCGGCCAAAACCTTCTCAGCATTACAACCCGCCTCTTTGCAGCCGAAGACGAGGCAGCGACCTTGCTCGGCAGGGCTCGCACCCTGACCCACGGCCATCTGCGAGTGGCGGCGGACAGTGCAAACCACGTCATGCCCCTGCTCGTTCAGCTGAAGGGCGATCACCCTGGTCTAACGTTCTCGCTCACTGTCGGCAATTCGGCGGACGTGCTGCAGCAAATCTTGGACTACAAGGCTGATGTGGGCGTTATGGCGAAACGCACCTCTGACCCACGCATACACAGCCTGCCGCTTCGCATGGACAGGCTCGTGCTCTTCGTGCCGAAGGCTCACGATTGGCGCTATCGCAGCCAGGTTTTGCTGGAGGAGATCAACGGCCGGGCTCTCATCATCCGCGAGCGCGGTTCCATCACCCGCGAGGTCTTCGAGGCAGCCCTGTCGGAAAAGGGTATCCGGCCAGGATCCGTCATCGAGGTGCAGACCCGCGAGGCGGTGCAGGAGGCCGTCCTGGCAGGGTTTGGAATCGGCATCGTGTTCGAAAGCGAGGTGCGTAACCAGGGCGATCTTCACACGCTGAAAGTGGAAAACGCTCCCCTCTCCGTGGAGGAATACGTCGTTTGCCTCGAGGAGCGCCGCCGCGTTCCCCTCGTTTTTCGCTTTCTCGACATCGCCGAAAGGCTCGCCTCTTCCTCAGCCGTGTGAGGCCTGCCGCGCTGCGGGAAAGAAGCCACCTGTTTCCACGCCTGGGACAGGGCCTAGGATACCTCAGACACGCATGCGCGCGCTCGTGGGGTCGTAGAATGGTCGAAGCTGACATCGAATGGGGACTTCCACGCCTGCGATGTCTACGGTGAAGCGCCGCCTCGCAATCCATTCGGCATCGACCTGCTCCTCGCCGCCATTCAGCCAGCCGAGGCCCACGATCCCGCCAGCCGTATACCCGTAAGCCGCCGATGTGACATCGCCCACGGCGACATCATCGGCGCGGATCAGTTCCCCACCCCAT
The DNA here is from genome assembly GCA_023426505.1 of Pseudomonadota bacterium. Taxonomy (GTDB): domain Bacteria; phylum Pseudomonadota; class Alphaproteobacteria; order Rhizobiales; family Beijerinckiaceae; genus Microvirga. The sequence continues at coordinate 5,194 of JAFAAP010000283.1, read as the reverse complement.
GCGATGGGGGTATCCGGTTCCTCGGCCAGGAAGGAGACAAGCCGCTTCGTCAGGGGCTTCATCTGAATGTCGAGGAGAGCCGACCGGCCGAGGAAGTCTCGGCCCTTGTGGAGCGCGACGGCAAACCCGAGGCCGACCTGCCAGGGCGTCACATCCGGCGTCAGCTCCCTCCCCCATGCCCTGTAACCCTTTTCGATGCGCAGCGAGTCGATGGCGTAATAGCCTGCAGGAGCCAACCCGAGATCAGCGCCGGCTTCGACGAGACTATCGTACACCAGTACCGCGAACTCAGTCGGGACATAGAGTTCCCAGCCGAGTTCACCGACATAGGACCTCCGCGAGGCGAAAACCGTCGCGTGGCCGATGCTGATCTCGCGGAAACTGCCGAACGGAAGCGACGTGTTGTCGAGGGAGGTCTTTGTCACACGCGAGAGCAGCGTGCGCGAATGCGGTCCCATCAGTCCGAGAACCGCGAAGGCGGAGGTGACGTCGGTGACGGTCGCATAGGACGTCGAAGGACCATTGCGCATAATCCAATGCGCGTCCCGCGTCGCCTGGGCCGTTCCGGTGACGAGAAGGAATTTATCCGGGGCAAGGCGCGCCACCGTAACATCGCTCTCAAACCCGCCGCGGCTGTTGAGAAGCGGCGTATAGACTGTCTGTCCGATCGGAATGGCCACGTCATTGGCGCAGAGATACTGAAGGGTCGCTTCCGCCCCTGGACCTTGCACCATGAATTTTGCGAACGACGTCATGTCGAACAGCGCCACCGCCTCACGGGCGGCACGATGCTCCTCACCGACTCTCTTGAACCAGTTCTGGCGGCCGAAGGAATAGTCGATCGTGCGGGGCTCGGCTGGCGCGGCGAAGAAATTGGCGCGCTCCCAGCCCATCTTTGAACCGAAAACCGCGCCCGACGCCGCGAGGCGGTCATACAGCGGCGTGCGTCGGAAGGGGCGAGCGCTCTCCAGCTCCCGGTTCGGCCATGGCATGGCATAATGCAGACCGAGCACCTCCTTCACCCGGTCCGTCAGCCACGCCTTGTTACTGTGAAAACGTGCGAAGCGGCGGATGTCGACTGGCCAGAGGTCGAGACTGGGCTCACCGCCCACGATCCATTCCGCCAGCGCCCTTCCGGCGCCACCACCGGAAGCGATGCCCATGGAATTGAAGCCAGCTGCGACGAAGACACCACGCACCTCCGGCGCTTCGCCCAAGATGAAGTTATTGTCCGGCGTGAAGCTCTCCGGCCCGTTGAGGAAAGTCTTGATGGGTGCCGTCTCGAGAGCCGGCACCCGGACCAGAGCGTTCTGCATGAGGATCTCGAATTGGTCCCAATCATCCGGAAGCAGCTGGAACTCGAAGGGATATGGAATCCCGTTCATGCCCCAAGGCTTGGCACGGGGCTCGAAGCCGCCCATGACGAGGCCGCCGACCTCCTCCTTGAAATAGATATAGCCATCGGGATCGCGCAGCACCGGAAGATCGGGGGTCACGCCGGGAATGGCCCCTGTAACGATGTACATGTGTTCGGCCGAGTGAAGTGGAATGGCCACGCCACACATCTCACCAATATCCCTAGACCACTGACCCGCACAAATGGCCAAGATCCCGCATGTAATCGTTCCCTGATCCGTCCTGATTCCGGTCACCGCTCCATTCTCGACATCGATTCCCACGACGCGGGTCCTCTCCAGGATGCGGACTCCGCCATCGCGCGCGCCGCGCGCGAGCGCCTGGGTCAGATCGGTGGGATTGACTTTGCCGTCGCCTGGCAGCCAGACCGCTCCCTTGAGATCATCGGTCCGCATCAGCGGATAGAGTGCACCTGCCTCCTTGGCGGACAGAACCTCGATTGCGACCCCTTGCGCCCTGGCCGAGGAGGCCGTGCGGCGCAGCTGAATCATCCGGTCCTCGGTGCGGGCCACGCTGAGAGAACCAGTCTGCTTCCAGCCTGTTGCGAGCCCGGTCTCGCGCTCCAGCCTGGCATAGAGCTCCGTCGAGTACTGGATCAGCCGTGTGATGTTGCTGTGTGAGCGCAGTTGCCCGACCAGTCCTGCCGCATGCCACGTGGTACCGCATGACAGCCGCCCTTGTTCTACCAGCACCACATCGCTCCAGCCGAGCTTCGCGAGATGGTAGGCGACGGATGTGCCCACGATGCCGCCGCCAACAATGACAGCCCGGGCATGGCTTGGAAAAGTGGAGAGCATGGCTGCGCGCCTCCTTGAGGTCGTCCTTCGAGGATAGATCGACGAGCGATCATATCAACACAAAAAACAACAAAATCCCACATCACGCAATTAGAATGGGAATTCCGCGCCGTCGCAGCGCATCGGCAAGGGCTTTGGCCGGGGAAAGATCTGTCACGAGCCCTGCGACACGCTCATCCCCGGGAATGCGCAGAGCGGTCAAGCGACCGAACTTCTCGTGATCCACCAGGAAATAGGCCTTACTGGCCACCGAGATCATGCGCGCGCGCTGCTCCGCGCCGATCCGGGTGTAATCCGTCACCTCCCCCTTGGGGGAAATACCACCGACACCGACGAAGGCGAGATCGACACGAAATCGTCCGATGGCCTCTAGCATGTCGACGCCGACCGTGGCCTCCTCGCGCGGATCGATCTCGCCTCCGAGAAGGTGGACGCGCATGTCTGGCATCCGCGCCATCAATTGAGCGATCGGCAATGAACCCGTGCAGATCGTGAGGTTCTTCCGCTCCTTCAGGGCCGCGGCAAGGGCAAGAGTCGTCGTACCGGAATCGAGCAGCACGACCATTCCATCCTCAACGAGCGCTGCAGCACGCTTTGCTATGGCCGTTTTGCCCGCGGAATTCCTGGCAATCCGTTCCTCATAGTCCGGTTCTATGCTCGCCCGCCGCGCGGCACCGCCATGCACGACATTGAGCTGCTGTCTGTCGCCCAACTGCTTCAGATCACGCCGGATGGTTTCGTGGGACACGCCGAAGTAGGTTGCAAGCTCGTTGACCGCGACGAAGCCGTTCGCCGAAATGCGCTTGAGGATCTCGTCGTGCCGCAGCGCGGCCAGCGGTTTGGCTTGGGCTTGTCTCGCCAAAGCAATCTCCCCAGAAACGGTTCTGCTCCTATGTAACAGAACCCGCGCAGCAGGAATAGCCACAAAATACCACATTTCCAGGCACTTTCGTCTTTTCCTCGCTTATGGACGTGCTAGGCTTGCCCTAGCGACCGGAGGAGAAGGATATGGAGAGTGGGCCAGCGGGCATGACGGGTGATCTCCCGCATGAATCCGAGAGCGATACCAATGCCACACCGTTGCGCGCGGCCTGGTCTGCGACGCACATCGATTCCAGAACCCGCTCTCTCCTAGACCGGGACTCTCACAGCTTCCTTCATCAATCCGTATCGACTCCCTGCCTTAACGCCGTCCGAAGAGCAGAAGGCATCTACATCGAGGATCTGGCTGGTCGGCGTTACATGGATTTCCATGGCAACAACGTACATCATGTCGGTTATGGACATCCGCGGCTGAAGCGCGCCATCGTCGAGCAGATGGATGCTCTTCCCTTTGCACCCCGTCGCTTCACATGCGAACCGGCGGTCGCCCTCGCGGAGAAACTCGCGTCGATCACTCCCGGCTCGCTGTCAAAGGTCCTGTTTACCACCGGCGGCTCCGACGCCGTGGAAGTCGCCATCAAGATCGCACGGGCGGCAACGGGACGCTTTAAGACCCTATCATTCTGGGATTCCTTCCATGGAGCGGGCTTCGGCGCTGCAAGCGTCGGCGGAGAAGCCCTGTTTCGCGGCAGGCCGCACGGACCGCTGATGCCGGGAGCAGAGCATGTCCCGCCTTTCGGCAGCCTGAACTGCCCCTATGGCGGCAGGACCGAACAGGAATCGGGCGACGCCTGCGCCCGCATGATCGATTATGTCCTGAGCCGTGAGGGGGATTTTGCCGCCTTTATCGCTGAGCCGATCCGTGCCGTTCCCTATGTCCCGCCGTCGGATTTCTGGCATAAGGTACGTGATGCCTGCGACCGGACCGGCACGCTTCTGATCTTCGATGAGATCCCGACCGGTTTTGGCAAGACGGGGCGGATGTTCTCTTGTGAGCACTTTGGTGTGACACCGGACATTCTCGTCCTCGGTAAGGGACTCGGCGGCGGTATCCTGCCGATCGCCGCGACGGTCTGCAGACCGGAACTCGATATCGGAGGCGCCTGGGCCTTCGGCCACTACACCCATGAGAAGAACCCGGTGACCACGAGGGCCGCTCTGGAGACCATTCGCATCATCGAGGAGGAGCACCTTGTCGAGAATACGGCACGCGTCGGGGCTCAAGCGCTCGCACGGCTGCACTCGTGGAGGGCGCGCTTTCCGTCGATAGGTGATGTGCGTGGGCGCGGGTTTCTGATCGGCATCGAGCTTCAGGATATGGAAGGCCTTCCCGCCAAGCTCGTGGCAGAACGCACGCTCTACAATGCCCTTGAACGGGGCCTGTCCTTCAAGACGACCATGGGAACCGTTCTTACCCTGACGCCACCCCTCGTCACCACCCAAGAGGAAATGGACCAAGCACTCGATATTCTCGAAGAGGCGCTTGGACATGCTCTCGTAAATTGAAGTCCACTCCCGGAACGGGATCAGCCATCGCAGGCGACCTTGCAAGATTTGCCTTTTTACCAATAAGTGCGCGAAAGGCCTCGGCCTTTAGGCCGCGGATAGATGGCGCCGCCGCGAAGCGGCATAAAGTCCTTGCATAGGCACACTTGACGTTCCATTTATGTTCCATGCGGCACCGCGTGATCGAGATTGCGTTCACTCCACCGTCGGCGTTCCAACGGAAGATCCATGGAGCGGTCCGCCGAGAGGCCGCGCGTCTCTGGGCGCGGCTTGTGACGCTGCATGCCTATATCCGGCGAAGAAGTTGGGGTTGGCCCACCAAGGGCAAACTTGAGAGGTGGGCCAAAGGCAATTTTCCCGGCCTGCACAGCCAGTCGGTGCAGCAAACCATCGTCGAGTTCCTCGAGGCTGTCGAGTCCACCCGCCAAAAACGAATGAAGCTCGCCGAGCAAGGTGATGCAAAGGGAGTGGTTGGGGCCAGATATCCTTGGAAGACGTCCCGCTATCGGTCTGTCACCTTCACCAACCAAGCTCCGCGTCGAAAGGGCAACCGTCTGGTGCTTCCGTGCGGGACCGTCGAGGGGAAGAGGGCT
>JAFAAP010000117.1 GCA_023426505.1 Pseudomonadota bacterium | reverse complement strand
GCTCCGCCACCCGCGCCAGGTTCTCGTTGAAGATCACCACCGAGTGCCACTCGGTCTTCTCCTTGCGCTCGCCCGACGCCTTGTCCTTCCAGGTCTCCGACGTGGCGATCCGCAGGTTCACCACCGGCTCGCCCGAATTCAGCCGCCGCACCTCCGGGTCTCGCCCCAGATTCCCAACCAGGATCACCTTGTTCACGCTGCCTGCCATAACGGCTCTCCACTTCATCTCTCCCGAGGCCGGCTGAGCCGTCCTGTACGGGTCCGTTGACGCTCTCCTGTCCCTGGCAGGGACATCACGTAATGTTCTATATTTGTTCCGACACTTGTGCAAGGGGGCTTCTAAGCTGGCACGGCCGACGCTCATTCTTGCGACCGGGTCAATAGGTCGGCCAGAGTCCGGGCGTCGCGAGTTCCAGGAGATGGCCGTCCGGATCGCGGAAATAGATGCTCGTGCTGCCTTTCGGCCAGGTGGTGCGTCCCTCCACGTCGATGCCCTGCCGGCTGAGGTGCTCCTCCCACGGCTCGAGGTCGTCCGCAGAGATGGCGAAAGCCATGTGCGCCGGTCCGCTGCCGTCGTGCGGCGGTATGGTGCCGCCCGGAAGCACGGCGGTTTCTGTCGAGCCTCCGCGTCTGAAGAGCAGAAGCACGCTTCGCGCCCCGGCGTCGTAGGCGCAGAGTCGGCGGTCCGAAAAAATCGGCTTCAGCTGGAGGATGGTTTCGTAGAAGTGCCGCGCCCGTGGAAGGTCATCGACGTAGAGCGCGGTCTCGAGAACTCCATCCAACCTGGGCATGCTGAATTCTCCCTCTGCTGCACGTCCACTATCGCGCCAGAGGTTCGAAGAGGCCACTGCGGACCACCAACAAAAAAGCCGTGAGGCAGGCTCACGGCTCGTTCGTCAGTTTTGAACTGCGGAGACGTTACTCGGCGGCCTGCAGATAGACGACCCTCGTCTGCTCGGCCTGAACCTCGCGCAGGGTCTTGGCCATATACGTCAGGCGCTCGATCGCCTTTTCGAGATCCTGCTTGGCACCCTCGGTGAGATCATAGGCTTCGCGGCCGCGATAGAGGCGGTTGACTTGGCTTTCCATCTCGCCTGCCGCTTCACGGATCCGGTGCACCAGGTTGTCGGCGATCACGTCGGCATTGCTGTCGACGACGCAGAAGCCGACATTGCTTGCTCGGACTTTGGACATTCGATGAGACCTCTTCTTGTCGTTCTTCTTGCGGTTCAAGCCACAGCCCGATGCTCATGCTCGACTGTGAGACCGAGCCGGCGCGCCAGGGCATGTTTGGTCACGGGCCCGATCCACGGAAGCGTCGCGAGGAATGCGAGCTTGTCGGGGCTCGTGAGGTATTCGTCATAGAGGCGAGCACGCTCGCTCCAGATCCGGTCGATGGCATCAGCCTTCCCGGGATGCCGGAAGCCGAGCCTCGTGGTCGAGCCGAAGTCCAGAGCCCGCATGCAGCGCTCGAACGTGCGGCGGCCGACCGCTGGAGTTACACTCGCATGGCAGATCGTACGAATGATCTGTTCTGCGAACTCATCAGCCGTCTTAGGCGCGGAGCAGATTTCCTCCTGCACGAGGCCGAAGCCGCTCCGATCGTCGAAGCTCAAGCTTGGCATAGGAGTCACCTCATGGTCCAAGCCGCCTGCAGCAGCCGAACGAGCTTCGTTCCAGTTCCTTCGAGCCGGTACGATGTCCGCCAGGGCAACGCTGTCGATCTCGCGAAGTCGCCCTGCGGATCGCGGGCTCGGGCCTTCGCGGAAAACACCCGCGCACCCTTTAGGGCGTGCTTTCGGGAATCTTTACCGAGGCCGCTAGCATCCTGATCTCTCACGGATTTTTCGATGCGTTCCGGCTCCCATAAGATGGGGTTGGGTCCCATCGGATGCAAGGACCGCTTCGTCAGAGGAGCGGGCGGCGGGCTTCGTTTTGCTCCGTGCGGCCAGGCCGAAACGTCTTGGCGGGCCAGGGTGAAGCTCTGCTCCAGCTCAGCACTGGTCTCAACCTTGTAAAGGGAAGCCGCGCGGGAGAATGCTTCCGCGAAAGGCCGCATGGCGCACCAGCTCTTTTCCGCCATTTGCAGGGGCCATGTCCAAAGTCCGTCGCTACGGCGATTGGCCAGGCTTTCGCGCTCGATGAAGTATCCGGTCGTCTTGTGCTCGAGACCGCTCTCCGTGACGAGCCATTCCTCGTTCTCGAAGACCGGACGTTCCGCAACCATCGCCGTCATGTCGACACCCTTCCGGAAGCGGGCTCATCCCGCCTCATTGCCGCCAAATCTCGAATGCATCTCACGCAACTGGAACAAACCATGAACATAGCGCAAGTGCCCTGCGTGTCAAGCAAAGCGTCCAGATCAGGACTGTAATCTCGGAGTAATGACGACTATGTGGGGATGAGGAGCCAGGATTGAAGAACTCGTCTATCATCCGGCCGAAATTGAGGCGAAGGTCTCGAGCGAACTTATCGTCCAGCTTGACTGAAGCTGGGCCCTTGGAATGCAGTGGAGCTTTCTCGACATGACAAGTCCGACGCGCCTGGAATCCGACAGTCTCAGGCGGCTCGAGGAGATGCGCGCGACCTTCGAAAAGCTGCGGGCCGAGCGGATCCGCGCGGAAGGCGAGGTGGAGCGCCTGACGCGCGAGCTGGAACAGGCACGCGAGCTTGCTAGAGCCGAATTCGGCACGGACGACGAGGAGCGGATCCGCGCCCTGATCGAGGACGCGCTGGCGCAGAATGCCAAGCTCGTCGACGAGTTCGGTGATGCCCTGCGCCATGTCGAAGCTCGGCTGAAGCAACTCGGGGGCGAGCGCTGATGCGCGTCGATGCCATCGATCAAGAGGTCGCGCGTGTCGAGGCCTCTCTGGCGCGGTTGGAAGGGCGCCGCGATGCCGTGAAAGCGCGGGTCGAGGAACTGACGCGCGAGATCGAACTCGCCAAGGGCCGCCTCGCCGTGAAGGATGAGGTCGAGGCCTTCATCGAAGCCGTGCACGGCAGCGCCAACCGGCGCAATCTCGCGGCCTTCGAAACCCTGCTGACGGCCCTGGTGCAGGAGGTTCTGCCCGGCGAGAAGCCTGTGGCGCTCGAGCTCTCGACGGAGCGCGGCCTCGCCTCTCTCGACATCTGCGTGGCCCGTCCCGACGGATCGCTCGAGGATGTGCTGGAGGACAATGGCGGTGCGCTCACCAACGTCATCGGCATGGCCCTGCGCCTGATCGCCGTCGTGAAGGCGGACGTCGCCCGCTTTCTCGCCCTCGACGAGGCCGATTGCTGGATCGCGCCCGATCGCGTCTCGTCGTTCTACCGGGTGCTCGAGGATGGCGCTGCGCGTCTCGGCGTTCAGTGCCTGGCCGTATCCCACCACGACTTGGCGCAGTTCTCCGGTCAGTTCCATATCGCCCGAATTACAGGCGAGCCCCTGGCAGGCGTGGATGTGCTCTCGAGTGATACTGGAGTCGCCTGGAACGACGTGCAGCCCGGTCTGCGCTACATCCGGCTGGTCAATGTCCAGGCCTACAAGGATGCGACGCTGCCTCTGACGCCCGGCGTGAACGCGCTGATCGGCCCTAACAACCGTGGCAAGTCGACCTTCATCCGCGCCCTGCGGGCCGTGTTCTACGGCGAGGCGCGCGACAGTCTCGTGCGCGCGGGTGCGAAATCCGCCACGGTCGAGATCGGTGTTTCCGGAGGGAGGACCCTTCGGTTCGTGCGCCAGCCCAAGCGGACGCCAGTCAATATCTGGTCCCTGCACGAACGGGACGGCTCGATCGTGGTAGAGCAGGGGATGCGCTACGAGACGGGCGGGCGTACCGTTCCAGACTGGGTTGCGGACCTGTTCCAGATCCGAAGGGTCGAGGATCTCGACGTTCATATCGCGCATCAGAAATTCCCCGTCTTCCTCCTGGGCGAGACCGCGTCGCGCCGCTCCGCCGTGCTGTCCATTGGGCAGGAGGCGAGCTATATCCGCGACATGCTCGTCATCCACCGCGAACGCTGCGCACGCGACAACGCGCTCGTGCGCAACGGCGAGCGGGAACTGATCGGCCTCACCGAGACGCTGGCCGAGCTCGGGCAGCTCGGCACCGTCAAGGACGACATCGCCGCCGCGCGAAGGCACGGGCTTGCCATCAAGGCATCCGTCGAACGTCTGGAGCGGTTGCAGGGACAGGCTGCATCTCTGGCCCGGTTGCGCGAGGCGCTCGCCGGAGCCCGTGCGCGCGCCGACATTACCGCGAAGCTTCCCGAGCCGGAGCGGCTCGCCAACTTGACGAGTGCTGTCGAACGCACGCGCGAGCGGGAGCGTGTCGGGCGGCAGGTCCTTCGCCTGATGGAGTCGTTGTCACTGAGCGGGTCGCGCCTCGATGCGCTCCGCTCCCTGCCGCCGGCGGTTCCGGCCCTTGAAAACCCGACGGCGGCGCAAAACATCCTCTCTCGAGTGGCCGATTTCCGCAGCGCAGCCGCCCTAGCACAGGGGCGTCTCGCGCAGATCGATGCGAGCCTCGCAGCCGTCCAGGCCGACATGGCGCGCCTCGTCGAGGAGACCGGCGGCTTGTGCCCGACCTGCGGATCGCCGGTGAGCGCCGAGAACCTGCTCACCCATCACGCTCATCCCTCTGTGGAACGATTGACCGCATGATCCTGACCGGACAACAGCTCGACCCCGTCGCCTGCAACGGTATTCTCGTGATCGGGGATCCGCATGTGGGCTCGCGCCGTCCCGGACGGCGCAAGGATGCGCAATGGCCGCTCCCCGTGCTCGCCAAGCTCGAACGTTGCGTCTCCATCGCCAATGAGCGAGGGCTCGCCGTCGTCATCCTGGGCGACCTCTTCGATCGTCCGGTCGAAACGGACGAAGCGCTGAAGAACCAGCTCATCCGCACGCTCAAGACGTTCCGGCACCGGCCCATCGTCAACGTGGGCAATCACGACATCCAGCATACGACGCTGACCGATGGCGACACGCTGGCGCTTCTGGGCCTGTGCGACGTCGTCGATGTCGTCGCCTCATCCGCGCCGGTGGTCACGGTCCAACTCGGCGAGCGGCGCCTGGGCGTCGGCATGACGCCTTACGGTCAAGCCATTCCCACCGACGTGCGCGGCTCCTTCGCCGGGGTTGACCTCCAGGCCTGGTTCACCCACCACGACATCGCCTTCGACGGCGGCTATCCCGGCGCCGTGCCGCCCTTCGCGGTCGAGGGCTGCGACGTCCTGGTGAACGGTCACATTCACAAAACCCAGAAGGCCGTGCTGGCGGGTCGCACCCGCTGGCTCAATCCCGGCAACATCACGCGGCAGTCCGTCGATCTCGTGGATCACGTGCCCCGCGCCTGGATCCTCGATGCGGGCGGCAATCTCGAGGCGCAACCGCTGCCGTTCGAAACCAACGTCTTCGACCTGACCGGTCGCGTCGTCGATGCGGCGGACGGCTCGGTCGTTGCCCGCGAGGTCGAGAGCGCCTTCGTGACCCTGCTCCAGGCGGAGGCCCCGACCGAGTTGAGGCGCAGCGGCGACGGCTCCATCGTGCGCGACGAGATCGAGGCCAAGTTCGCGCAGGACGATACGCCCGATGTGGTGCGTGCGATCGTACGCTCACTGCTCGGCGAGGCGGTCGAGCGCCACGCCCAATCGTGAGGCTGCGGTTCTAGAACCCGAACGGATCGGTGTAAGGCAGACGGCGACGGCGCACCTGCGTCTCCGGCAGGATCGGACGGCTGATGTCGACCGCGATCAATCCCTCGCAGGCCAGCGCCAGCACGGCCGCGACGCCATCCGCCGTGTTCATGACGGAGCTGGCGCAATCGACGAGCCTCATCGTGCCACTCTCGTCGAGCTGGTGCAGGATCCGCACCCGGTCGCCGGCCGTCACCGGGGTCCGCTTGCAGGCCATGATGAGGCGCACGGTGGAGAAGCGCGGCTCGGCTCGGATGCTCGCCGCAGTCTCGATGGTGAAGAGGCGCCCGTCGGCCGCAGCGATCCCGTGGAGCGCCGCAGCACGCATCGGGTGCCTCGCCAGATCCTCGTCCGTCACGACGTCCACGAGGGACGGCGTACCGTCCCGGACGATCTCGAAATCCGCCACATGCTCGATGACGCCGTCGCCGATGTCGAATTCAGCAGCGTCTGCGGGAGCCCTCAAGGCCTCGATTTCCGGGTCGAGCTCGCAGATCGCCAGGAAGTCCGCGATCAGGCCATTGCGCGTCACCGGAGCCCCCTGGCTCCGCTGGGTCCGCCGGGATGCAGGCCGGCGGGAGGGACGCCGGGCCGGAAGATCGAGAATGGCTTGAGCGGACATCGGCATCTCCAGCTTAAATCATGGTCAGCAGTGCCTCTTGGTGGGCATGCACTGAAAAAGTCCTTGGACAGTGAAACGATAGGAACAAATATAGAACGAATGCGCAGCCGTCAAATCTCCAGAAGTATCCGCCGCCGGTTCGCAGACGGCGCACGGAAAGCTTGGCTTCATGGCTTCTTGAGACAAAACGACGCGACCGGATAATTCCTTGGTATATAAGCTCTTTCCGGCTCGGAATACTGCCTTGCAACTAGACGTGCGAAACCCGATTTGATATAGAACAAATGACGAACGCGCCGGCCGAGCCACTGGGTTCGAGAAGAGCGCGAGACCTTCTTTTGCGGGCTCCTTTGAAAGTTGGAACCGAGATGAATACGACAGACAAGAAAATTGCCGAGGTGCTTGCGAAGTTCGGCGAACCGATGGCCGGGAACGTCTGGCGCGTCCAGGGAACGGCTGTCATCTACCACAAGGCTCTGGAGCGCGTCGCCGCTCAGGCCAAGATCCAGTTCGATGCGCCCACGATCGTCCGCGCCGAGCGGGACGAAGCAGTCATCCTGGTCACCGGTCGGATGGGCGAGCGTGTCGAGTGGTCGATCGGCGAGGCGCTGATCGGCGTGAACTACCGCGTCTCCGGCAAGCAGGCGGCCTACGTTTATGCCATGGCCGAGAAACGTGCCAAGGATCGCGTCATCCTGAAGCTCATCGAGCTGCATGGCCTCGTCTACTCCGAGGAGGAGGCCGACGAGTTCAAGAACAGCCGACCGGTGGCCGGCGAGCAGCAGGTCGAGGTCGAGAAGACGGACAAGGCCGACAAGACCAAGGTGGAGGTGGCAGCGTCCGATATCTCGGTCGAGGCCGATCTCAAGCAGAAGATCACGAAGGCGAAGTCCATCAACGCCGTCACCGATCTGATGCTGCATGCGGACACGCAGAAGATCCTCAACGATCTGCCGGAGGGCGTTCGGGACGAGATCCGCGACTTCGCCAAGGCCCGGCTCGTGGAGCTCGGCTGGCCCACCAAGAAGGCGGCCTGAGGCTTTTCGCACTTTCCCTCGGGGCGGCGCTTCGTTGCCGCCCCGCTTCTCTGATGAGGCACGCCGTCATGCGTGCGATCGCCGGTATCGATGCTGAGATCCTCCGCCACGGCTGCGACCGACCAAGGCACCCTGACGCTGTCGGAGCATCTCGTCGGATCCGTCGAGCGCGTCACGTTCCACAACGAGGAAACCGGCTTCTGCGTCCTGCGCGTCAAGGCGCGCGGTCACCGCAAACCTGTCACCGTGGTTGGCCATGCGGCGACCGTCGGCGTGGGTGAACTTGTGGAGGCAGGTGGGGCCTGGCTCAACGACCGCAATCATGGCGTTCAGTTTCGGGCGGATACACTCACCACCTCCACACCGACCACTGCTGAGGATCTCCAGCGCTATCTCGGATCCGGTCTCTTGCGCGGCGTGGGCCCATCCTGCGCGCAGCGTCTGATCGCATCCTTCGGCACCCGTATCATCGACATCATCGAGCGGCGTCCCCACGAGATGACCCGCGTGCACGGCATCGGCATGGCCACCGCGCAGACCATCGCGGCCGCCTGGGCCGAGCATCGCGCACTCAAGGACATTGCGGCCTACCTGCATGCTCATGGCATTCGCGGCGTGCTGCTGATGCGGACCTACCGCACCTATGGCACGGGCGCGATCGAGATCATCTCGGCCAATCCCTACCGGCTTGCCTTGGATATTCCCGGCTTCGAGTTCGCCCTGGCGGACCAGATCGCCATGCAGCTCGCGATCGAGCCCACATCCCGGGTGCGCCTTCAGGCCGGCTTGGCGAATGTCCTGGCCGAGGCCGTGAAGGACGGCCATTCAGGCCTGCCGGCCGATGAGCTCATTCGGCAGGCGAGCCTGCTGCTCGATGTCCCGGAGGATGAGTTGAGGCCTGTGCTCGATGCACAGTGTCAAGCGGGGCTCGTCATCCCTGACGACCTCGATGGCCGTCCCGGCATTTTCCTCAAGAGCCTCTACGGCGCCGAGCACTTCATCGCGCAGCGCCTGAAGGATCTGGCCAAGGGCGCCCATCGTTGGAGCGAACTCGACGCCGGCGATGTCGTCGCCGAAGCCGAACGGGCCATCCGCGTCTCGTATTCACCGAGCCAGCGGCAGGCGCTCATGGCGGCGTGCCGGTCCAAGGTCCTGGTGGTCACAGGCGGCCCTGGCGTCGGCAAGACGACCCTGGTCCGAGGCCTCGCGCATCTCGTCGCCGAGCATGACCTGAGGATTGCGCTCTGCGCGCCGACAGGACGGGCCGCCAAGCGCCTCGCCGAGAGCACGGGCTTCCCGGCCAAGACGGTCCATCGCCTGCTGGAGGCATCCGAGGGCGGCTTTCGCCGCAACGCCAAGGTGCCGCTCGACTGCGACCTCCTCGTGGTGGACGAGGCTTCGATGCTCGACATCCGGCTCATGGCGGCCATTGTGCGCGCCTTGCCGAACGACGCGTCCCTGCTTCTCGTGGGCGATGTCGACCAGCTTCCCTCTATCGGGCCGGGGCAGGTGCTTGCCGACATCATCACGTCGGGCGTCGTGCCGGTCGTCCGTCTGAAAGAGGTGTTCCGCCAGGAGCGGGAGAGCCGCATCATCGCGGCCGCTCATGCGATCAACAGCGGCCTCCTGCCCGAGATGGATCCGAAGGCCGATTCCGACTTCTACTTCGTGGAAGCCGAAACGCCCGCCGATGCCATGGCCAAGATCGCCATCCTCGTTCGCGATCGCATTCCCAGGCGGTTCGGCCTGGACCCGATAAGGGACATCCAGGTGCTCTGCCCGATGAACCGGGGGCGGCTCGGGACGTACATGCTGAACGGCGAGCTGCAGCAGCTCCTCAATCCGCCCGGGCCCGACAGCATTCACCGGGCCGGCTGGATCTACGGCCCCGGCGACAAGGTCATGCAGGTGCGCAACGACCATGATCGCGACGTTTATAACGGCGAGGTCGGCATCGTTCGCGAGGTCGATCGGGACGCCGGCGAAGTCTCCGTCGCGTTCGACGATCGACTCGTGGTCTACAGCTTCAAGGAACTCGACGAGCTGGTCCTGGCCTATGCGGTGACGATCCACAAGGCGCAAGGGTCCGAATATCCGGCGGTCGTCATCCCGGTCGGCTTTCGGCAGGCATCGATGCTGCGCCGCAAGCTCCTCTATACGGGCGTGACGCGGGGCAGCAGCCTCGTGGTTCTGGTCGGGAGCCGGGCGGCTCTGGAACAGGCCGTGGCCGCCGAGGAGGAGCCGCGCTGGTCACGGCTGCAGGTACGGCTGCAGGCCTGACACCTTCCCTGCGCGCCGGTCGGCGCCTATATTGGCTCGACGACGTCACCGGGAGCCCCTTCATGGCCCTTCATCCAGACCAAGCCGACAAACAGGAGCGGGTGTCGGGCCGCCTGCTGATCGTTGGCGCCGTCCTGTGCTTCGTCGCATCCGGTGGTCTGCTCTGGTGGCGCTATGGCGCGTCCGTGTTCAACGATCTCGTGCTGGCGGGTCTCGCCCTGTGCTTCTGAGCCGTGCGACGCGCGATGTCCGCGCCAGGCCGTGGCTGGTCTTGTTCCAGCGGAAGGGTGCTACCGTTAGCTCCCACAGGCTCCTCCAGGCCGCGAGGCTCACGAGCACGTAATAGACCGGCAGAAGGGCGACCCAGGGCAGGAGCCACCAGAGCCGACGGCGCTTGAGACCCGCGATGGCCGGCAGGAACACCGCGGCAGCTCCCGTGCAAAAGAGCGTGAAGCTCACGGCGAACAGGATCCTGCTTCCTTGCGAGCTCGGGTCGATGAGCAAGCCTCCGCTCCACAGCAGGACGAAAAGGCCTGTGAAGATTGGATAGAGCAGGGCACTCAGCACGGTTCCGAGCGTCACGAGGACCACTCCTATGATGCGCCAGAGGCCGAGCTGGCGCAGGGCCGCTCCCGGGCGGCGGGAGTGCACGGTGCAGGTCTGCACGAAACCCTTCATCCAGCGCGTCCTTTGGCGCATCCAGGCGCTCAGCGTGATCGGTGCCTCCTCCAAGGTCGAGGAGGGCAGGTCCTCGACGCGGTAGCCCAGCCGGGAGAGGCGGATCCCGAGATCCGCATCCTCGGTGACGTTCCACGCGTCCCAACCATGGATCCGTTGCAGGATTTCGGTTCGGAAGTGGTTGGAGGTCCCGCCAAGGGCAATCGGGCTGCCGATCTCGGCAAGTCCCGGATTGAACACGTCGAACAGTGCCGCATACTCGATGGTGAAGAGACGGGTGAGCCAGGAATCGTCGGTGTTGTCGATGGTCAGACGCGCCTGAAGGCAGGCGACGTCACGCGGAAGGCGGGCGAAGGCATCGGCCGCAAGGCGCAGCTGACCCGGATCGGGAATGTCTTCCGCATCGTAGATGACGGCGAAGCGGCCCCGAGCCAGCGGCAGGGCGACGTTCAGGGCGCGCGGCTTCGTCCTGGGTGAGCCTGGCGGCGCCACGATGACCTCCACGCAGCCTGGAAGTCGAACCGATGCGAGAGCCGTCGGCGTCTCGCGATCGTCGGCCTCGAGCACCAGCTTGATGTCGAGCTTGGCCGCCGGATAGTCGAGGCGGGACAGGGCCTCGATCAACCGCCTGACAACTCTCTTCTCCCGATAGAGCGCGACGATGATCGTGTAGACGGGCAGGCCCGCATCGGCTCGCCTGGGGTAGTCGGCCGCCGCCTTCACAGGTCTGCCGAGGAAACATGTCGCGAGCCTCAGCACCGCCAAACCCAGAAAGAGAGGGCTCAGCGCGGCCCCAAGACAGGCGAGCGTCGCGCCCGGCGCAAGGCCGAGGCTGAAGGAAAGCAGGCAGGCTCCTGCGCAAAGCACCGCAATCTGCGATCCTGTGGCGCCGTCGCGGCTCGACAGATCGGGCGCATGGTCGGGCAGTTCGTTCGCGCAGCGATCCGCGATCCGGTGCGGCTGATGGCGGAGCACGGCCCGGGCCAGGAGGGAGGGAGCCGTCACCATCAACCTGTCCCGGACGGATGTGCGGCGGTGCAGGAGGCGCGACAGAACAGGCCCGCGAGGCGCGATGACGAACCCGCCTTCTGCCTCGGCCAGGGGCGCCACGCCCGTCAGAATGCTCTCGGGAAAGCGGGCCTGCCGGGACAGGCGCGGCACCGACACGAACGGGACGGCCAACTCCGCCGCAAGCGCGCGATAGAAGGTCGACTCCTCGATCCAGCCGTTGCGGATGAGAAATTCGTCGGGGGACACGCGGCCCAATGCCGCCAACATCGCCGCCTCGTGCAGGGCTTCCGGCGAAAGCCCGTGATCGGCCAAAAAGCTCAGCTCGATTGGCAGAAGGCCGGGCGGGGCTGTTGACTGTCGGGCGTCGTCCGCTAGACCCTGCCTGACCTGCACAGGCGGCTGTCCGAACTCGTTCGAGGATACCGGCAAGAGGACATCAGCAGTTGAAGAAGCGATATAATGTTTCAATTCTTGCGCGGCTCGCGCAGGAGATCAAGCCCTTCTTCAGGAAGCGGTCTGCCGCTCTTCTCGCATCAATGCTTGGGGTTCTGCCGGCGGTGGCGCAGGCTCAAGGGGTCTCAATCCCGAATTTCTGGGATCCGCGGGCGCAGCTCGAGCGGCCCGATCTCACCGGAATGCGCACGGTTCGGTTCCTCGTCGACGACGATTTCCCGCCCCTGCATTTTCCCGCGCTCGACGGCACGCCCACGGGGTTCTCGGTGGAGCTGGCCCGGGCGGCCTGCGAGCGGCTGAGCCTGACCTGCACCATCCAGGTGCGCCGCTTCGACACGCTGCTCGACGCACTGGCGGACAAGCAGGGCGACGTGGTGGCCGCCGCCATTCCCGTGACGGCGGGCCTGCGGGACCGGTTCGGCCTGACGTCGCCTTATTTCAAGATTCCGGCCCGGTTCGCGGTTCGGAAGGACCGCAATCTGCCCCTGCCGGACGCGAAGACCCTCCAGGGAAGGTCGATCGGGCTCGTCGGCGGCACCGCTCACGAGGCCTTCGCCAAGGCCTTCATGCCCGGTGCGGCCCTCAAGCCATTCCCCGAGCTCCCGGCTGCCCAGGCCGCGCTCAAGGCGGGCGAGGTCGATTACCTGTTCGCCGACGGCCTTGGCCTCGCCCTGTGGATCGGCGGCGAGGATTCCGCAGGATGCTGCGACTTTGCCGGCGGGCCCTATCTTGAGAGCCGGTTCTTCGGGGAGGGGATCGGCTTCATCGTCCGCAAGGACGAGGACAACCTCAGGCGCGCCTTCGATTTCGCCCTCCAGCAGCTCTGGAAGGAGGGCAAATATGCCGAGCTCTACCTGCGCTTCTTCCCCATCAGCCCCTATTAGGCCGCATTGACCCGGGCGGTTCCGGTCCCTACAGGACACTTGGCAACCCAAGGCCCCTTCAGCGATTGCCGATGTTCACCATCCTGAAATCGCTCTAGGGTGCCGCACCCGTTTCAATCACTCTGGTCCCATGTCTCAGCCTCTGTCACTCGACCCCGCCCTTATCGACGCCGCCCAGTCCGCGAACGCCTGGCCTTTCGAGGAGGCGCGCAAGCTCGTGGAGAGGCTGAAACGGACGGGCAAGCAGGAGGCTTTGTTCGAGACCGGCTACGGTCCGTCCGGCCTGCCGCATATCGGCACCTTCGGGGAAGTGGCCCGCACCAGCATGGTCCGGCACGCCTTCCGGATCCTGACCGGGGACGCCATCCCGACGCGCCTCGTCGCGTTCTCGGACGACATGGACGGCCTGCGGAAGGTGCCGGACAACATCCCGAACAAGGAGATCGTGGCGGCCGCCCTCGGCAAGCCCCTGACCCAGGTGCCGGATCCCTTCGGGACCCGTGCGAGCTTCGCTCACCACAACAATGCGCGCCTGCGGGAATTCCTCGACGCCTTCGGCTTCGACTACGAGTTCCTCTCGGCGACCGAGTGCTACAAGGCCGGCCGGTTCGACAAGACCCTGCTGACGGTGCTCGAACGCTACGACGCCGTCATGGCGATCATGCTGCCGTCGCTGCGCGAGGAGCGGCAGCAATCCTATTCGCCGTTCCTGCCGATCCATCCGAAGACCGGTATCGTGATGCAGGTGCCGATCGACGAGCGCAAGCTCGATGCCGGCACCATCGTCTGGCGAGATCCCGAAACAGGCGAGCGCTTCGAGACCCCGGTCACGGGCGGCCACGCCAAGCTGCAGTGGAAGCCCGACTGGGCCATGCGCTGGGTCGCGCTCGGCGTCGACTACGAAATGGCCGGCAAGGACCTGATCGACAGCGTGAAGCTTTCGGGCCAGATCGCCACGGCGCTCGGCGGCCTGCCGCCGGAAGGCTTCAACTACGAGCTCTTCCTCGACGACAGGGGCCAGAAGATCTCCAAGTCCAAGGGCAACGGCCTCACGATCGACGAGTGGCTCTCCTACGGCACGCCGGACAGCCTCGCGCTCTTCATGTACAACAAGCCGCGCGAGGCGAAGCGGCTGTTCTTCGACGTGATCCCGCGCCAGGTCGACGACTACCTGACCTTCCTGGAGAAGTATCCCAACCAGGATGCCCGGATGCGCCTGATGAATCCGGTCTGGCACATCCATGCCGGCAATCCTCCGGCGCCGGAGCTGGTTTCGTCGGCAGACAGCAACCAGCCCGGCACGACGATCTCCTTCTCGATGCTGCTCAACTTGGTAGCGGTCGCGAACTCCGAGGATCCCGCGGTGCTCTGGGGCTTCATCCGCCGTTATGCACCGGGCGTTTCGCCCGAGACTCATCCACGTCTCGACAGCCTCGTGGCGCGCGCCGTGCGCTACTTCGAGGACTTCGTGAAGCCGCAGAAGACCTATCGTCTGCCCGACGAGGTCGAGGCGGCTTCGCTGCGTCGACTCTCGGACGTGCTGGGCCCGTTCGAGGCGGGCGACCGGCCTGCAACGGCGGAAGCGATCCAGGACGAGATCTACAATGTCGGCCGCGCCGAGCCGCGCTACCAGGACTTCAAGGCCAAGGGCGCCACGCCCGAGCGTCCGGGCGTCTCGATCGAGTGGTTCAACACGATCTATCAGGTGCTCCTGGGCGAGCCGCGCGGTCCGCGCTTCGGGTCGTTCGTGGCTCTCTACGGTGTCAAGGAAACGCGGGCGCTCATCGAGAAGGCGCTCGCCGGTCAGCTCGTCAGCGAGCACGAGGCCTTCCTGAAGGAGAAGGCGACGGGGCGCGCGGCCTGAGGGTTACTGGCGCGCCCACATGATCCTGCCGACCCAGGAGATCTCTTCGGTCGGGATGGCACGCTCCTCGCTTCCCTCGATGAGGGAGGCGAGTTCGAGGGTCTTCGCCGAGCGGCGTCGCAACTCCCGGGCCAGAACCTCGCCGCCGGTGGTGCGGACGACGACCCGGTCGCCTTTGCGAATGCTCGCCGTCGGCGAGATGATGAGCACGTCTCCGTCCCGATAGAGGGGAGCCATGCTGTCGCCGGTGACTTCCAGGGCGAAGACCTTCTCCTGACCGAAATCCGGAAAGTCGATCTCGTCCCATCCCGGGCCGCCGGTCGGGTGTCCCTCGTCGGTGAAGAACTTTCCCGCACCCGCCACCTGGGTCATGCTGATGAGCGGGATCATCGAGCGGCGCAGCGATCCGCTCGGCTCCACGAGGCGAAGGAAGTCCTCGAGAGTCGCGCCGGTGGCGCGCAGGATCTTGGCGATCGACTCCGTGGAAGGCCAGCGGTCCCGGCCTTCCGGACTTGTACGCTTCGATTTGTTGAAGCTCGTCGCATCGAGACCGGCCTTGCGAGCCAAACCTGACGCGGTCATGCCGTGGCGTGCGGCCAACGCATCGATAGCAGCCCAAACGCGGTCGTGAGACAACATGTGATGAACCTTCGCAAAACGCGAAAAAACTTACTGAAACCGAACCTATGATTAGGAATTAAGGTTGTTCTATGGCTCAGCCTGACAGCCTTTTTCCTTGATCACGGGCGATTCACATTCGGGTTGCTCCTTAAGCGTCGCACAGCTACTCAAACCCTCATGAAAATCATCTTTAAGATATGTCCCGAACCGCTCTGGCGGGAGGCTGAGGCAGCCGGAATCTTCAAGGGCGCTCCCATCGACATTATTGATGGGTACCTCCATTTCTCGACGGCACAACAGGTGCGGGAAACGGCGTCTCGCCACTTCGCGGGCCAGCATGATCTGCTGCTCGTCGCGATCGATGGCGATCGACTCGGTGGCGATCTGCGCTACGAGCCGTCGCGTGGCGGCGACCTGTTTCCGCATCTCTACGCAGCCCTTCCGATGTCGGCCGTGTTGTGGGTCAGGCCGCTTCCCCTGGGCGACGATGGTCTGCACGTTTTTCCGGATCTGGAACCATGATCAGTTCGCTCTTTCCGTTTGCGAAGCCGGTTCTGCATGCGCTCGATCCGGAGACCGCCCATCAGCTGACGATCCGCGCCCTTTCACTCGTGCCGGTGAGCGCAGCCCCGAAGGACGATCCTCGTCTCGCGGTCGATCTGTTCGGGAGGACGTTTCCCAACCCCATCGGCCTCGCGGCGGGCTTCGACAAGCAATGCGAAGTGCCCGATCAGCTCCTGTCGCTCGGCTTCGGCTTCGTCGAACTCGGCGGCGTCGTGCCGAAGGCCCAGGCCGGCAATCCGCGTCCGCGGCTTTTCCGCCTGACGCAGGACGAGGCGATCATCAATCGCTTCGGTCTCAACAGCGATGGGTTGGATGTCGCTCGCCGGCGCCTGCAGCAGCGGCAAAGCCGCTCCGGAATCGTCGGCGTGAACATCGGAGCCAACAAGGATTCGACCGACCGCATTGCCGACTACGTCACATGCGTGCGGGGCCTGTGCGGCCTCGTCGACTTCCTGACGATCAACGTCTCCTCCCCAAACACGCCGGGGCTGCGCGACCTCCAGGGCGAGGCCTTCCTCGACGACCTTCTGGCGCGTTGCGTCGAAGCGCGCGATGCCGCAGACCAGGGGCAGCGGAAGACCACGATCGTTCTGAAGATCGCGCCCGACATGTCGCTCGAATCGCTGGACGCCATCGTGGCGACGGCGCTGAAACGCGGCATCGATGGGCTGACGGTCTCGAACACCACCGTTGCCCGGCCGGAGAGCCTGAAGGAGAAGGCGCTCGCGGGCGAGACCGGCGGGCTGTCGGGCAAGCCGCTCTTCGCCCCATCCACACGCCTGCTGGCCGAGACGTTCCTGCGCGTCGAGCGCAGGATCCCCCTCATCGGCGTCGGCGGCGTCGATTCCGCCGAGGCCGCATGGACGAAGATCCGCTCAGGCGCGAGCCTAGTCCAGTTCTATTCAGCCATGGTCTACAAGGGGCCGGGTCTCATCGGCGAGATTAAGCGAGGTCTGGTGGAGAGGCTGGCGCGGGAGAAGACGTCCCTGGCCGAGGCCATCGGTCGGGACGCCGCGTCGTTGGCGAAGGGACTCTGAAACGGGAAAGGCGGTCACGCGGCCAGCGGGAAGGTGCGCCGCGTGAGCCTTGCGCTCAAGACCGCCTGACCCAGGCCCCTGGTGCCGAGAAACACCAGCAGCGCGATCCACAGGGCCGTGTTGCCCAGGCTGCCGGCCGCGAGCAGCACCAACGCATAGGCCGCGAAGGCTGCGACCATCAGGTCCCGCATGGCCTTCGTCCAGGTGGCGCCCGTATAGATGCCGTCGTAGGCGAAGGCGGCGGCGCCGACGAGGGGAGTCAGCGCGGCGAAGACCAGATACTCCCGCGCATAGGCACGCACCTCCGGACTCGTGGTCACGAAGTCGATGAAGAGGCCGCCTCCGACCAGGAACAGCCCCGAGACCGCGAGCCCGAACCCGATGCTCCAGCCCAGGCTCAGGGAAATGGCGCGGCGGAAGCCACGCTCGTCGCGGGCGCCGACGCTCTGGCCGCAGAGGGTCTCGGCGGCGGTCGCGAAGCCGTCGAGGAAATAGCCGCCGATCAGGAACATGTTGTAGAGCACCGCATTGGCCGCGAGCGTCACATCCCCGTTCCGCGCACCCATGGCGCTGAAGATCGAGAAGGCGAGGATCAGCGCCACGTTGCGGATCATGATGTCCCGGTTGACCGCCATGGTCTGAATCATGGCGGCCTTGTCCAGGACCTCGCTCCAGGCGACCGCGAACGGATTCGAACCGAGCCGCCGCAGAACCACGATGCCGAGGCCGACGCCCAGCGCCTCCGCCACCGCCGTGCCGATGGCGGCACCGGCAACCCCAAACTCGAACCCGATCACGAGAAGGGTCGTGAGCAGGATGTTGAACACGTTGATCGCGACCTGGAGCAGGAGCCCGAGATCGGTGCGGCCTCGCCCCAGGGTCGAGCCGAGGATCACGTAGTTGGCGAGCGTGAAGGGTGCGGCCCAGATGCGGATGAAGAAGTAGGTCGAGAGAGCCCCCGTCACCGCCTCGCTGGCGCCGGCAAGCGAGAACGCCACGGTCGCGATGGGCCATTGCAGCAGGATCAGCAACAGGCCGACTGCGACGGCCACCAGCAAAGCACGGGCGAGGGTGCAATCAACTTGGTGCCGGTCGCCGGCGCCGGTCGCCTGGGCTGTCAGGCCGGCGGTCGCCATGCGGAGCGATCCGAAGCTCCAGAACACGAAGTCGAAGATGACGGCCCCGAGGGCGACGGCTCCGAGGAGGTGAGCCTCGCCGAGGCGTCCGATCACCGTCGCGTCGACGAGGCCGAGAAGCGGCGTCGTGACGTGCGACAGGGTCATCGGCAGCGCCAGCGCCAGCATGCGCCGGTGGTTGACGTCGATCCGCCGGGCGGAGAGGGAGCCGTCCATGATGTTTCTCGCGAAGGTCAGCGCCGGCTGAAGAAGCGGGAGATAAGCCAGAGCGGCACGACGATGACGGCGCCGTAGAGGACCCAGAGCCCGACCTCCTTGACGGTGTCGAGGCTGAGGTCGAGGACCGACCGGACCCAGTTGAACAGACCCTCGATCAGCCGGAACGGCGTGATGTCGAGAAAGGCCATGAAGGCGCCGACGAGGAGGGACAGGAAGATCAGCTTGGCCAGCACCGAGCCGGGCGACCCACCGATGAAACGGTTCATGTTGGACATTCCTTCATCCTTGTCGAAAGGCTTGGCTGGACCTGAGCGCCGGCGTGTGCTTCATCGCAAGGGTCCGCGATGAACGCAACCCATCCGAGCTTGGCATGATCGATCGAGCCCTCTTCGACCCCGCCGTCGTCAGCGACGAAATCCGTGCCCAGAACGCCGACATCGTGGCGAAGCTCGCGCTTCTTCCGGACCCGACCTCGGTGCCGCCTGCCGTCGTGCGGGAGCGCCGCCGCCAGGGGCTGGGGCCTTTCCCGCTCATGCCCCTCAGCCCCAAGGCGCAGACCATCGCCATCGACGGCCCGGCCGGGCCGATTCCGTTGCGGATCATCGCGCCGGACAACCCGCGCGGCGTCTATTTCCATATCCATGGCGGCGGCTGGACCTGGGGCACGGCGGACGAGCAGGATCCGTGGCTCGACCGTCTGGCCGAACGATGCGGCCTTGCGGTGGTCTCGGTCGAGTACCGGCTCGCTCCCGAAAATCCTTATCCGGCCGCGCCAGACGATTGCGAGGCGGCAGCCCTCTGGGTCGTCCGGGAGATGGAGAACCGGTTCGGCACCTCGCGCCTGTTCATCGGCGGCGAGTCGGCGGGCGCCCATCTCTCGGCGGTGACGATCCTGCGCCTGCGGGACCGGCATGGCCTGACGCCCTTCCGAGGCGCCAACCTGTTCGCCGGCTG
>JAFAAP010000213.1 GCA_023426505.1 Pseudomonadota bacterium | reverse complement strand
CAGGCTGGTAGGGAAAGCCAGCCGCCACGACGGCGGCTTCGTTGATGCAGGTGCCGCCGTCTTGTCCCGGAAACGTGTGCGAGCCTTGTTTCAGTTTCCAGTTCAGGATGTGATCGAAGCTGTCCATTGGAGCCATCCTTGTGGCACACCCCACCCAAAAATAGTCATCCCTTGGAGTCAGGGCTGTCAATGGGAAGAGAGGGTTATCACAGTCAACAATGGCTAGGCCCCAGGGTAGGTCATGCGGTCGAGGTGGATCTCCAGATCGCGGATCACGCGATAGGCTGAGACAGCACCAGTACCGAGGTACAAGTAGTCGGCCCTGAACAATGCCGTTTTATCAGGCGGCGATTGGCTTCCAGGCTTCATGGGCACTATCCGATGGCGCGGATGAACCCCTCAAGGCTGCCATGAGCCAAGCGGCAAAAAGCCTGAGCCAGTTCAGGACCAGCCGCAGATTGCCTCCGGGGGCGACCAGCAGCGGATTTATGGCGTCGCCGCTGCTCGGAGCAGGTGATTGCGTCCGCATGGCCTCGCCGCAGTCATGCGTGACGTGATCAGCCGGTCCGAGGAAATCAGAGGCCTGAAGAAGAAGCCAGCGGAGGCAACCGCACCGCCAAGCCCGTATTGACTCGGCAATGGCAAACCCGTTCTACACCATCGGGCATTCTACCCACACCATTCCGGAGTTCGCGGATCTCCTCCGCGAGGCGAAGGTCGGGCTTGTGGTGGATGTCCGGACCATTCCGCGCTCCCGAACGAACCCGCAGTTCAACCGCGACGCCCTGCCCGAGAGCCTTGCGGAGTACCAGATTGGGTACGAGCACATCGCCGAACTCGGCGGGTTGCGCGGCAGGCAGCGCCAAGCTGTTCCCTCACCCAACACATACTGGGAGAACACGAGCTTCCGGAACTATGCCGACTATGCCCTAACGGACCGGTTCCGGGAGGGGCTCGTCCGTCTAACTGACCTCGGAGGCCGGAGCGTCAGGGCGACCATGTGCGCTGAGGCGGTGTGGTGGCCCTGCCACCGCCGGATCATCGCTGACTACGTGCTCGCCTCCGGCCATGCGGTGTTCCACATCCTCGGACCTGGCAAGATCGGGCCCGCATCAATGACATCCGCGGCCCGGTTGGCAACTGACGGGATTATCTACGCAGGACTGCCGGAGCCATCGTGCGCCGTCTGAGCAGTGTCCCGCCACATCTGGGAGAGATCGTCCTCCTCCGGACGGACGAGCACATAGGCGATCCTGAGCGACTGCCGGTCCAGCGGCTTTGACAATTCGGCATAAGTGGTCGCCGTCGACAAGCCATACGGCTCGCCATCCTCGTTGGAATAGGCGTAGGTCACTTCGCGGACGCCCGTGAGATACATGGCCGAAAGACACATCGGACAGGGATGGCCGCTGGCATAGACCACACAGCCATCGAGGCGCGGGCTGCCGAGCGCTCAGCTTGCCGTGCGGATCGCCTGGAGTTCGGCATGGGTGGTCGGGTCATGCGTGATGTGAATCTCGTTGACGCCCGTGGCGATCACGACGTCGTCCTTGACGAGGGCGGCCCCAAGGAGGCAGCCGCCGTTCCGGACATTCTCACGGGCCAGATCGATGGCTTCACAGAGAAAGCGCCGGGCGGTGGACATGTCGCTTCTCCTCCCTCTCCTCAAATAAGTGGCACCGGGAGCGGCGGCTCTACCTGCCGCCGTTGGATTCCCGATGCCCCTGTCCTAGCTCTTGGGGAAGCTTGGCATAGAGCTGAAGGTGTTCATGGCCCCGACTGGATCCCACTGGACCTTTGAAGCCCTCCAAACTCTGATTGCCCTGGTCAAGGAGGGCGTGCCCGCCTCGGTGATCAGCCTCAAGCTGAAGCGCCCGATCAGCGAAGTCCGAGCCAAGATCGACGACCTGGGGCTTGCTAACCCCCGCGAAGGCTTGAGCCGGCCGGAGCGACGCGGAGCATCCGGCGTCGCCCTCTCGGCGGGCGTGGATTGCCGAACCGCACCTTAGGGCAGATCCCCAACCGTGCTCCGCCCACATTCATGCGCACGATGCGAAGCACGTCCGCCGCAAGTTGACAGCCGACGCAGGCTGGAAAGCTTGTATTCGTGGGCGCCATAGCTATCTTAACCAGCATGACCATGCTCGTGAAACATCGTCGTCCGTTGGCGCACGCGGGTTGCCTTAAACCAGGCAGCTAACCCCGGAAGCTGGCTTGACCGCCCGTGGTCGCCGGCACTCCGGGGCATGAAGTCTTTCTCCACCCATCGTTGAGCCGTTGCATGCGCCACCTCGCGCATGCCGGCTCGTCATGTCTGTTCGCCCTGCGGAAACGCGCGCCAGCGCGCTGCAGGATGACCGTTCCTGAGGAGGTATTCGTGAACGCGCCGCACCATCTTCCACCCATCACTTTCGCGAGCTACGACTCCAACCAAGAAAGCCTTCCGCCGGTGACCATCTCGGCGGACGATTACGACCGCCTCGCGTTCCTCGCATCGTTCGGTTTGAACTTTGAGCAGGACCGCTCGGCGGCGGCGATGCTGGCCGACGAGCTGATCCGGGCTACGGTCGTGACGCCTGGTGACATTCCGCCGTCCGTGGCCACGATGCACGCGCGGCTGGAGTTCCGCGATGACGTCACCGGGGATTTCCGGAGCGCCACGCTGGTCTACCCCGACGAGGACGATAGCGAGCTGGACCGGGTCTCGGTGCTGTCGCCGGAAGGCGCGGCGCTGATCGGCCTTGGCGAGGACCAGTCGATCACCTGGCGGACGCCCAAGGGCTGGCGCAGCCTGACGCTGCGGCGCGTCCTTTATCAGCCGCATGGATACTTCGTCGAGCCATGGAGGGAACTGTCATGATGAACCAGGAGCTCATTTCCATCGTGCTCATCCTGGGCTGCTATCTGATCTATCGGGTGGTCATTCACTCAGGTATCCGACGGCACCCCGATGATCGCAAGGGGCGGAGGTGAGCGTTCGACAATCGGCCTGGAACCACGTCACCGTCGGCGGCAGGGCGGCCCCGGCTCACCGGGGGCCGCCACCTCTCGGAGCGACGGCTGGCCTTCGCGACGACCGGGCGACGGCAGTTTGCATCTTCGACGCGGAGGCGTGTGGCCGGAGGATGAGGTGAACACAGCGTGTTCGGGCTATCTGCCCAACAGGAGTATGATCGCAACCCAGCGGGAGCCTATGCCCTGCCGCCTGCGTTCCCCGGAGCCGGCAATGGAGCGCCTGATGCGCTGGATGGCCTGGGGACTCCTGCTGCTCGGAACAGCGGCCGGCCTTTGGGAACACTGGTAGCGCCGAGCAGGTGCGCAGCGCCTGCCAGCGCTGATCATCGGCCCCAACCCGTGCCGCCTCAGGCGTCCTCGCCCCGGGCCTGCAGAACTGCATCGACGGCTGCCCCTCTGTTAGGCGATCCCGCAACCACCACCCGACGAAACCCTACCGGCCGGAGTACCTCCGCCACCTTGCGGCTGATCGCGACGGCTGTCATGCGGGCGCAGGCATCCACGAGGCCCGCTGCAACGACCAGGCTGCAGAACACGGCCGCCGTCCGGGCGGACAGAAACATGGCGGCGTCGAACCCGTTGTGGGCGATCTCGCGCATGACCCCTGCGTTCATGCGCTCAACCGCAACCGCGCGGTAAACGACCACCCGGTCGACCGCGAATCCGGCGGGTGCGAGGCCGCTTCCGCGGCCCGCCGCGCCTTAGGCCGCTGAGCCCGGGCGCGGAACACCTGTCCTCGCCCCAGGTCATCTGATCAACCAGCAATCATGGATCAGTCGATGACCGGCTTCCCGGAGCCGTATCAAGGCTGACACAAACGCGTCCAGATCCCTGCCCGCCTGGATGATGCATCTGTTTCAGGAGTATGAATTGTCCGCGCCCACGTCATACCGGTTGTTTCGTCGACCGATCATGCCAGGCTCCAGCGGATCGCCTCGACTAGCATGCGGATCCGCAGGGCGCCACCATCGGCGCAATCTCTCGCAGAGGAACTTGAACGGGCTCGGGTGGTCGGCCCCACCAGCCTACCGCCGAACGTGATCTCCATGCACTCAGTCTTCGATTTCCGCGACGGGATCACCGACCAGGTCAGGCGCGGGATGCTGGTTTATCCAGGCGAGGAGGATGAAGGCTCCGAACGGATCTCGGTGCTGTCGCCGCTCGGCTCGGCGCTGATCGGCCTGGTCCAGGGGCAGTCGTTCCGATGGCGCAGCGCCACTGGCGTAAGGCGCACGCTGCTTGTCATCAGTGTCGTGCATCAACCCGAACGCGTCGACACGGACGAGGATCACCTTGCGGGCGCAGCGAGAGCATCGGCGCAAAGCGACCTGATGCGGATGGCGCGTTAGTAGCGAACCGGACCGGAGACGACCTCCGGCCCGGCGACGGGTTTAGGGGAGCGCCGGGGCCGACGCCTCGGGTCTCATAGCGTCCACCACCCAGCGGCTCCTCCGGTGCAGCTGCCGGCCGATCTTGGCGAGGGCTTCGTCGAACGCCTGATGGCAGTCGGCGGCGGACGCTTCTGCGACGATCACCTTCAGATTGCCGACCTAGACGTTGATCATGCAGCGGTACCAATGCCCGCCGCGCGTGAACCCCACAGTCGCGTGGTTCAACCGCCCGAAATGAGTTTCGACGACATGCAGAAGTTCCTCGCGGACCTTGTGAGGCATGGCCTCCCCATGGTCGATGTTGGCGCCGTTGATCTTGATCGGCGTGCCGGTGCCATTCAGTTTCATGCGAATGCCCCCTTCATTGGGTTGTGCTGTGGAATTTCCCCCGACGAGGCGTGCACCTCATCGGCCGCCGCCGGAGCATATTGCCCGGACGTCGTGGAGCGCTGGTTTTGGGCCGGTTCGTCAGTTCCATAGGAACACTAAAGGCACCGGGCCGCGGCCCTTGGCAAACTGCGCTTGCAGATATCGCAGACGGCACGATGGACGCGCCTCAGCATCATTGACCTCCTGTCGCGAGCGTTGGCTCGGCAAAGTCGCTGTTGTGGTCCTGTGCAGGGGCCGCAGCGGGAAAGCATACGTTGTCCCGCCATAGGTCATGCACTTCGGGTTTTGGAAATCCGCCTACGGGGGCTTGCCCAAGCGGAAGGTGTGCGTTGCGGCGACGTAGGCCGTGAGGACCAGCGTGGTGGACGCGCAAAACCCCACGAGGCTGACCGACGCCGCGTAGCCGAACGTCTCGCCCAGGCTTTCCCAGAAGACGAGTTGCGCAACCGTCAGTGCGGCCGCTGCCCACTTCGAGGCCTACGGAGCTCAGGTAACGCCGCGGCGCCGATGCGGCAAAATATCGATCCCGCCCTCTTGGCTGATCGCAACTTGGCCGGGGCCTCAATAGTAGCCCCGGCCGTAGTTCAGGTTGCAGGCGCTGTTTCAAAGGACCAACGGTCAGGAACCGGCGATCACGGCGCAATGCTGATGTCCACGAGAGCCTGGGTCCGTCTCGTCGTGACGTGCTCGATGGCCGCTTTGAGCACGCCCGTCAGGTCGGCCGCCCGCTCCACCCGTGCGGTCCACGCACGGCTTGCCTCCGCCACCTTGGTAAAATCCGGCGATGGTGCCAGAGAAGTCAGCGGCATGGCGTTAGCGCGTGCCGCGTAGCCGTTCGGGTAGACGCCGAGCACCGATTGCCGCACGGCGCCCCATTCCGCATTGTTGAGGATGAGAACTAGCACGGGAAGCTCGAGCGCCTCCGCGATCTGGTGGCACACCACCGGATTCGCGAACATGTACGAGCCGTCGCCCATGGTGGCTACCACGAGCCTGTCGGACTCCGCGAGCTGAATGCCGAGGGCGGTCGGGAAGGACCAGCCGAGGCCGCCCGAATGCGGCTCTTGGTACCAAGTCCCGGGTCTGTCGAGCGTCAATGGGTCGAGTGGGCAGCCGAGTTCGCTCAGAACCGTCGCGCGATGCCCCTTGATTGCCTCCGACAAGCAAAGGCTCACCCACGCCTTCGACATCCGCTCCGCTCCACCGGCCTTCGCCGCGGCGAGTGTTTTCTTCCGGACAACTCTGCTTCGCTCCGCCACGTCGTTGCGGCGGTGAGCGCACTTCTCTGCCCGCTCAGGACGCAACGGCTGCATGGCGGCCGCCAGAGCCGCGATGATCTCGCCGATGTCGCCCATCAGCGAAACGTCGGAGCGGAAATTGCGGATCGGGAAGCGGCTGTAGAGGGGATCCTGCCCCGCATGAATGACCCGGCAGTCCTTGGGATGCTCGTGGATCGCCGGCGACCATGGCGCCAGGGAATCGAGCACGAGGATCGCGTCGGCCTCCTTAATCCATGGCATGAGATCCGAGCCGACGCACATTGTATGGTCGGTGGGGATCGCAAGCTGGATGGCCCAGTAGTGGCAGACCGGGATTCCCCATTCCTCCGCGAGCTGCGACAGGATGCGGAAGCCCTCCTCGCCTCCTGCGCCACGCTGCGCGACGATAAGGGGACGCGCGGCCCGCGCGAGGATCTCCGCTGCCTCCCGGAGCCGCGCGACAGGCGGTGAGGCACCGGCCGGCTCGATGCGAAGCGGGTCGCCCAAGCCTTCGGATGGGCATGGCTCGCACAGCACCTCCCGCGGAAGGCTGAGATACACGGGCCCCTTCGGAGTCGACATCGAGACCGCGTAGGCACGGTCGATGATTTCGAGGGTCTGCTCCGGGAACTTGAGCTCGTACTCCCACTTGGTGGCCTCCCGCACGAGCGCAGCTTGGTCCCGCATTTCTTGGCCCCACCCGATCGGAACGGTCCTGGCCCCGAAACGCCCCTGCTCCGTCACGGGCGTCCGGCCGGAGAACAGCAGGACAGGCACATGCTCCGTCGCGGCATTGATGGCTCCGATGGCGCAGTTGGCGAGACCCACATTGGTGTGTGCCATCACCGCCTGCGCCCGGCCGGTCGCCAGGAAGTAACCGTGGGCCATGCCCATCGCGGCGTTCTCGTGCGGGATCACGATCGCCTTCGGAAGCTGCAGGTCCTTGGCGGCGGCTTCCGCGAGGCCCTCGATGATGGGCGGGAAATCCGTCCCCGAATTGGCGAAGATGTAATCCACCCCGATCGCCTTGAGACGGGTGAGAAGTGCGCCACCGGCCGTGATGGTTTGATTGTTCGGGAGGTCGGCCATTGGTATTTCCTTTGGTTCGGACGGCGCTGCGGCCAGCGCCACGTGTCCGTTTGTTGGTTGGCGTCAGGCGCCGACGCCTACATCAGGCTCGGCAGCCAGGTTGCGAGGATCGGAAATGCAACTAGGATCGAGAGCCGGATCAGGTCCGTGACGACGAACGGCAGGACGCCGAGGAAGATGGTCGAGATGTCCACGTCCTTCACCACGCTCTTGATGACGAAGACGTTCATGCCGACCGGCGGATGAATCAGGCCGAGCTCCACCGTCATCACAATGATCACGCCGAACCAGATCGGATCAAACCCGAGTGCCGTGATCACTGGGAAGACGATCGGGATCGTCAAGATGATCATCGCCATGGCGTCCATGACGCAGCCGAGTACCAGATAGATCAGCAGGATGATGACCAGTACGCCGTAAGGACCGAGGCCGAGTCCAGTGAGAAATTCGGTCACCTTCTGGGGAGTCTGCGTGATCGTGAGGAAGTAGCCGAAGAGGAGTGCGCCGATCAGGATCGTGAACACGGAAGCCGTTGTCCGAACGGATTCGACGAGGCCGCGCCAGAAATCCTCCCGCGACAGCTTACGGCGGGAGACGGCGATGAGAAAGGCGCCGCCCGCTCCCATACCGGCCGCCTCCGTCGCCGTGAACAGGCCGCCGTAGAGGCCCGCGATCACGAACAGGAACAGCAGCGAGACCGCCCAGACGTCCCTCAGGGCTGACAGGCGGTCGGACCAGGAGCTTCGATGGCCCTCCGGCAGGAAGCCGGGACTCGCCAATCCAATGAGGGTGATCGTCGCCATGTACATGCTGACGGCGAGGATGCCGGGGATCACGCCGGCGATGAACAGCTTGCCGATATCCTGCTGGGTGATGAGGCCGTAGACCGCCAGCACAGTCGAGGGCGGGATCATGATTCCGAGGGTGCCGCCCGCCGCGATCACACCTGTGGCGAAGCTCTGGGGATAGCCGTAGCGGCGCATCTCCGGATAAGCCACGGAGGAGAATGTCGCGGCGGTGGCCACGGATGAGCCGCAGATCGCCGCGAACCCGCCGCAGGCTGCGATCGTCGCGATGCCGAGCCCGCCCCTGAGATGTCCGAGGAAGGTGTTGGCGGCGCGGAACAGCTCACGGCTCATGCCCGAGGTGGACGCGAAGGCTCCCATGAGCAGGAACAGCGGAATCACGGCGAAGTTCGCGTCAGTGACGGTCCGGATCGGAGACTGCGCTAGGAGCCGCATGGCCGGCGTGAAGCCATTGAGGTAACCAAAGCCCGTGACCCCGACGACGCCCATGGCGATGCCGACAGGCACGCGCAGGAACATCAACAGGAAAAGGGCTGCGAAACCAAGGAGGGCAACGGTGTTGGTCGTCATGCTGGCTGCCCTACTCCGCCGTCCGGGTTGGATGAATATCCTCGTCGACGTCCTGCCGTGTGGCGATCCGGACGAGTCGCGCGACGAGCAGCAGCACCGCTGCCGCGAGTCCGATCCAGGCGATGAAGTAATAGACCCACACCGGGAGCCGAAGATCGTAGGTGAGGACGTTGTCGGCGCGCGTGCTCAGGACCTTGGATCCCATCATCCAGGCAAAGAGGCCCATGGCCACCAGCGTGACCGCGGTCGCAAACAGGTCGAGGGCCTTGCGGGCGCTCCTCGGGAGGACGCTCCAGACGAGGTCCACCGTGATGTGCTCGCCACGATAGCTCACGCTCGCGAGGCCCCAGAGGATCACGATCCCGAGCACGAGACGCATGAAGTCGTAGCTGTCCGGGACCGACCAGGAGAACAGATATCTCAGGAAGACCGAGACGAACATCAGGGCGGCGATGGCGGCGAGGAAGATCGCCGCCACCCGCTCGATGCCGTCGACGAGGATGTCGAGGCGGCGCATGGCTGTTTCCCTGGCTTCCGCCGATCAAAGACCGGCCTTGTGCTTCTCGATGCTCGCCTTGAGTCCCGACATGGCCTCATCCGGATTGGTGCCCGCTTTGCGCACGGAGTCGGCCCAGCTCTTCGTCATGGGCTCCACGGCCTTCTTCCACTGCGCGAGCTGATCCGGCGTGAGCGGGTAGACCTCGTGCCCGGAGGTGCCCCTCATCTTGTCGCGTCCGGCTGCCTCGTAGTCGGCCCACGGCGCCGCGAGCTTCACGGCCCAGTCGGTGGTGCAGTGGTCGTCGATCACCTTCTTCTGCGCGGCGGACATGTCCTCGTACTTGTCCTTGTTCATCGCCCACACATAGGCCGTGGTGTAGAGCGGCGCATCGATATGGTAACGCACGACCTTGTCGATGCCGAACAGGAAGATCGAGTTCCACGGGAAGGTGATGGCATCGGCCACGCCGCGCTCGAGGATCTCGCGCGACTCCGGTGCGGAAGCCTGCACGTTCGCGCCGCCGAGAAGGGTCACCATCTCGCCGACCGTGCCCTGGGCAGGACGCACCTTGAGGCCTTTCACATCCTCCGGCGCGACAACCTTCTTGCGCGAATGGAGCGAGCCCGGATCGTGCACGAAGGCGAGGCAGACCTTAACGTCCTTCATCTCGCGGGCAGCGTATTTGCGGTACCACTCGTCGACCGCCGCCGAGCCCTCGCGGCCGTTCGCGATCATGAACGGAAGCTGCGCTGCATTGATGATCGGAAAGCGGCCCGGCTGGTACCCGGGGCTGACATAGGTGATGTCGGCGATGCCGTCGCGGGCCATGTCATAGTGGTCGAATGCCTTCCCGAGCTGTTCGGCCGGGAAGATCGTCGTCTTGATCGTTCCGCCGGAGGCCTTCTCCATGGAGGCGGCCCATTCCTTGGTGGCGGCGACGAGGGGATGGGCCGGCGGAACCCACAGGGAAATCTTGAGGTCGACCGGCTTGTCCTGGGCCTGAGCCCCGGAGAGCGAAACGCCTGCCAGCGCGAGCGCGCTGAGCGAGACTGCGCACCGCGCCGCCTTGGCGATGAGGGAAGAACGTCGGCGATCGATCGTTGGCGTCATGGAAGTCTCCTCTCCTGTTCGATTGTCGTGTCTTGTGGCGAAGGCTGGACCGCCCCTCTTCGCCGGGAGCTTGTCGGTCGCAGATATGGCCGTTCCGAGCGGAACGCGTGCCTGTTGCGTGGCTCACGAGGATGCCTGGTGTCCTCCTGTCTTACGGATGGCGACGGGGCTCGGCCGCTGGACCCGGGCCGCCTCCGAATCCGACAATGCGTCGGTGATCCGGCGGAGAATCTCGAGGAATTCCTCGCGCTTCTCGGGACCGACGATGCGGTCGAGAACGCGGTCGTGAGCCAAGGCATGGCGGCGCAGGGTCTGGAGCAACTCCCCGCCCGCGGGCGTGAGATGCACCGTGTAGCTGCGCTCGTCCGTCTCCCGGCGC
Organism: Pseudomonadota bacterium; assembly: GCA_023426505.1. GTDB lineage: Bacteria > Pseudomonadota > Alphaproteobacteria > Rhizobiales > Beijerinckiaceae > Microvirga. The sequence goes on along the minus strand of JAFAAP010000213.1, from coordinate 16,688 downwards.
CGGCGCTCCACCATGCCGCGTTTCGCGAGGTCCTTGAGGGTCGGCGTCAGGGTCGACTTGTCCCGACCGCAGGCACGGCTGAGCTCCGTCGGGGTCAGCCCAGGATTGTTCGCGATGATGCTCAGGATCGTGTAGCGCCCCGGCTGCAGGTCGGCATTGCCGACCCGCTGCTTGAAGGTCTGGAATGATGCCTCCTGCGCAAGACGCAGGTGATAGGCAATGGCATCCGTCAGCGCCGCCGGCGGATGGCGACCGTTTTCCTGCGCGAGTGCGTCGTCCTGCACCAGCGCCGCCTGCGATGTTCTACCCCGAGCCATCGTCGATCCAGCTCAGGTCGTTAGAACGGATAATGCTGCGGGCCGGTCTCGATCGTGATCCAGCGCAGATCCGTGAATTCGGCAACTCCGGCCCTGCCGCCGAACCGGCCGTAACCGCTTCCCTTCACACCGCCGAAGGGCATCTGCGCCTCGTCGTGCACCGTCGGGCCGTTGACATGGCAGATGCCGGATTCGATCCGCTTCGCCACCCGAAGAGCGCGGGCGATGTCGCGGCTGAACACGGCCGCGGACAGGCCATACTCGGTGTCGTTGGCGACCCGAATCGCCTCCTCCTCGCCCTTCACGCGGACGATGCAGACGACGGGCCCGAAGGATTCCTCCGTGTAGATCCGATGGTCGGGCGTAACTCGGTCGAGCACGGTCGCCGTCATCACGGTCCCCTCGACGGATCCGCCCGCCACCAGGACGGCGCCCTTGTCGACGGCGTTCTCGACGAGGCCGTGGATGCACTGCACGGCGTCGCGGCTCACTACAGAGCCGAGCACTACGTTGCCCGACCGGGGATCGCCGGCAGGAAGGGATTTCGCCTTTGCGGCGAAGCGGCTGACGAACTCGTCCGCGATGGTCTCGTCGACGATGATGCGCTCCGTCGACATGCAGATCTGGCCCTGGTTCATGAAGGCCCCGAACGCGGCCGCGTTCACTGCGGCGTCGAGGTCCGCGTCGTCCAGAACGATTAGCGGGGCCTTGCCGCCGAGCTCGAGAAGGACAGGCTTGAGATGCCGACCTGCTACTTCCGCGATGATGCGCCCGACGCGGGTCGAGCCCGTGAAGTTGACGCGCTTCACGGCTGGGTGCGCGATCAGCGCCTCCACGACCTTGGCGGCATCCGCGGGCGCGTTGGTGACCACGTTCACGACGCCCGCCGGCAGGCCCGCCTCCCGCAGCACGTCGCCGATCAAGCGGTGCGTGCCGGGGCAAGTCTCGGAGGCCTTCAGCACCACCGTGTTGCCGCAGGCGAGCGGCAGCGCGACCGCGCGCACGCCAAGGATCACCGGCGCATTCCAGGGCGCGATGCCGACCACGACGCCGGCCGGCTGGCGCACGGCCATGGCGATGCAGCCTGGCTTGTCGGAGGGGATCACCTCTCCAATGATCTGCGTCGTCATCGCCGCGGCCTCTCGCAGCATGCCGGCGGCGAGCTTCACGTTGAACCCGGCCCATCCGGCCGTCGCGCCGGTCTCGCTCATCATGAGCTGCGTGAACGCGCCGACCTTCTGGTCCATAAGATCGGCCGCCTTCAGCAGGTAGGTGCGGCGGGCGTTCGGGCCGAGTTCCGACCAAGCCGGCAATGCGTCGCGCGCGGCGTCGCAGGCCGCCTGCGCATCCGCAACTGTCGCAGCTGCGGCGCGGGTGGCGACCTTGCCGGTGATTGGATCGAGGCGTTCGAAGGTCTGGCCGCCTGAGGCGTCCCGATCGAGGTCGTTAATCAGCATCTGGATGTTGGTCTGAATGTTCATCGTTTCCTCCTAATGCGCCCCGTTGCCGTCGGCGCGCCAGATCTGCACTTGTCTCAGTTCCGAATGGTTGCGGCAGCCTAGTTGGGCTTGGGCTCGGTCGAGCTCGTCGCTCAAGATCCGGATGATCTCCCCGGCCCCCCGATCCGGCCCGAGAGCCCCGATGCCATAGAGAAAAGCCCGGCCCAAAAGGACGAGGTCGGCGCCGGTCGCGAGAGCCTTCGCGACATCCTCGCCGCAGCGAATGCCGCCGTCCAGAAGAACGGGCATGTCGTCTCCGACGGCGGCCCTGATCGGGCGCAGCGCGGCGAGCGGCGCCGGCGCGCTCTCGAGCTGGCGTCCGCCATGGTTCGAGACGACGATGCCGTCCATGCCGAGGGCCTTGGCCCGCTGCGCATCGTCCGGATGCATCAGCCCTTTCACGACGATCTTGCGTGGCCAGCGTTCGCGTATCTCGCCCAGGAGCCGCCAGTCGAGCCGCGCCGACGTCTGGCCGGCCATGAGCGCGGCCAGGGATTGCGGACTGGCATTCTTGTCGCCGTACCGTTCCAGGTTGGCGAAGCGAGGTGCTCCGGCTCGCAGGGTCGCGACGGCCCAGGACGGATGCCGGACGAAATCGAGCGCCATTCTGGCATCGGGACGGAACGGGAGGGAAAATTGGTTCGCGAGATCCCGCACTCGCTTGCCTGGCGCGGGCACGTCCACGGTCACGACCAGCACGGGCAGGCCTGCTGCATCCGCACGGGCCACAAGACTGTCCACGATGGCTTGATCACGGCCGACATAGAGCTGGAACCAGGATTGCGGAGCAATCGACGCAATCGTCTCGATGGAGGTCGTCCCGGCGGTCGACAGGACGTAAGGAATGCCGGCTCTCGCCGCGCAGCGGGCCAACGCCTCGTCGGCGCCGGGCCAGACGAGGTTCGCCAGGCCGATAGGCGCAATCCCGAACGGCCACTCGAAACGCTGCCCCAGAACCGTGACGGAGGCGTCCCGCCGCTCGCAGTCGATCAAGGCCCTCGGCAGAAGCTCGACACGCGCGAGGGCATCGCGGTTGCGCCTGAGAGCAAGCTCGCCGCCGGAGCCACCATCCATGAAGTCGAAAGCCAAGCGTGGCAGCCGGCGCTGGGCCTCTGCCCGCATTTGGTCGACCGTGTGGAACGTAGTCCTCACGCCACACTAGCAAGCTGCATCGACCATTCATGGCGACATGAAGAGACGATGTCCGCCGGCATCCAACCTGCAAGGGGGATATTCTCGAGCATCGCTCCTCCTCCCTGGCTTCGGTGCCCCCATTGAGGCCGAGGTGCTTTCCGATGCGCTGCCTATAGAAATATATAGTCTGCCTTAAAAATATTTGATGTCAAACTAAGTATGCGCCAGGCTCTCAAAGCCTGACGCCCTACACCAGCCCATGCGCACTATCGCGGCAGCCGCGAAACAGCGCCCGTCATCTGCACGCCGGCAACCGCGGTTTCACTCGGCCTCGGTCGAAGAGCGCTGTAGATTGGATCTGTCTGGAGGTCTGCTTACCGCCTCATTGGCGAAATTCGGCTTCTTGCGCTGCCCAAGATTGTTCGACCTGCTGAGCTATTTGCGAGGTAGTCGGCGCGGTCTAAGCCGTCACGACAATGTCGAAATGCCCTTGGAGTGCGCCTGGCTCCGGCAGTTGTGCAGAAGCCAAGGGCACAATCACGCTGCGGCGAGCCCGAGGATCACGGATGCGGTTGAGTACTCCGTCACGTGCGTTGAGAGGCTCGCCCTCAATGTACATCTGCGTGACGAGACGTCCCTGCCCCGGCACATGCACGGCAAAATGGATGTGCGGCGTCCGACCCGGATATGGCACCGGCCGGATGGTGCGGAACCGATATCGGCCCTGCTCATCCACTTGCGTGCGGCCATAGCCCTGGAAGGCATGATCGATGCGCCCCTGCCCACCCGCACGAGGATGACGGTAGATCCCGTTCGCATCGCACTGCCAGATCTCGACCACGCTCCCCGGCTTGGGCCAACCGCGGGTGTCCAGCACACGCCCTGACACATGGATCACTTGGCCCAGAGCCTGAGCGGCTTGGCCGGTGACCCGGACCAGGTCATTGTCCATGTCGGGCGGGAACTCGACCGGATAGAAGGGCCCTTCCGTCTGCCCTGGTGTCGGAACGAGTTCAGCCGCAAGCAGGCTCTGCGGGATGACTAAGGAGCTCGACGTGATGGCCGCCTTGATCAGCAAGGAGCGGCGGTCAAGATGGAGGGCGGGATGGCTGGTCATCGCGGAACTCCAGGCGCAGATCTTCTTATGGCAGCATAGACGATTAGCTCCTTCGGGCCAGTTCACGCACCTTGCATCGCATAAACGTGATAAAAACCCAGGCGTGGCTTCGACTTCAGAGATGGGACCGGCAATCCCTGCGAGCGTCCGCGTTCAAGCGACATTCAGGCCAGCAGCGAATATCGCCGTCGTGCCAAATCCGAACCTTTCCGACGAGGCGCTATGCGCGACCTGCACAAGTCTAGCTGGCTGTGTGGATGCGTTGTCCAGCCACCAGCGAGAACGAGACGACTGCCAGCAAAGAGCAGATCGTCATGATCACGATCAGAGGCCAGACTGTTGAACTGAGTGCGGCACCGACGATGGGCGCGACAAGCGCGCCAAACCCGATCTGGAAGCTTCCCGACAGGCCGGAGGCGGCTCCCGCGAGATCCGGCCTCACGCTCACGGCACCTGCAATGCCACTCGGCAGAACCAGCCCGTTCGCCAGACCGATGAAAAGCATCGGCCCGAACAGTGCAACCGGCACCGGGAAGTCTGCAGCGATCAAAGCGGCCATGGCTGCAATGCTGGCGAGAGACAGGACCGTGCCCGCCAGGATCATCCGGTTTGGCCCCATGGTGCGTGCGAAGCGGCCCGTGGCGAAGTTGCCCAGCATGTAGCCGCACGGCACCATGGCAAAATAGAACCCGTACTCCGCCGGGCTGCGCCCCAGCAGTTCGATCATCACGTATGGGGCGCCCGCCAGAAAGGCGAAGAACATGGCCGACACGAAACTGGTCACCAGGATGTAGCCCCAGAAGGAGCGGGAGCGAAAGAGGCTCCCGTAGCCCTCCAGGAGTTCGCGCGCAGTCTCTCCTGAGGCGCGGTCGTGGTTACTCTCGCTGAGCCGCCGATACGCAGACACGAGGGCGAGCCCACTGAAGCCGATCAGAAACCCGAACGAGGCGCGCCATCCGAAAAACGTCTCAAGCAGGCTGCCTATGGTCGGCGCAATCATGGGAGCGACCGCCATACCCATGGTGACATAGGCAATCATGCTGGCCACCTGATTGCGCCCATAGAGATCACGCACGATGGCATGGCTCAGCGTGATACCGGCACAGCCTCCGATGGCCTGCACGATGCGGCCGACGATCAGGACGCCGATGCTCTGGGCCAGCAGGCGCAGGACGGAGCCCGCCACGAATGTGAGAAGCCCGATCAGAAGCACGGGCCGGCGCCCGAACCGATCGGATAGGGGGCCGATGATCAGCTGTCCAAACGCCATCGCGCCGAGGTAGAGCGACAGGGTTAGCTGGACGGTTGTGAAATCGACACCGAGCGCCCGCGCCATCCCGGGCATCGAGGGCAGCTACATATTGATGCCCAGCGGGCTCACGGCCGAAACAGCGATGAGAAGTGCAATAAGGCCAGGCTTCACGGCAGGCCGAGCCACTGCGGCGTTGTGATGATTCATGCCTTCAAGATCGCTTTCGGATTCGCCCGAAGGCAGCTTGGCAAATAGGCGCCTTGATGCACAAGCCAGGACGTTTATAGGCTCATGACAGTGCTTGGTCTCTTCGACCGGCGCACGACTGACCCGCGCACACTGCAACCATGAATGAGTAATGTCAGATGCGGGCGTGCCTGCCGTGACCCCGCGTCAGATCCGATGGTCGGGTGAGACAGGAGGGATGACAGGGCTCTGGTCAAAGCTCCTGTCCCTCGGTGACGCTTGAGCCGGGAGGCTTGTCTGGCCGGCCGCGAGACGCTGCTCCAGAGCAGCAACCTGCTGTGCCAGATTATCGATGGCTGCCTTGAGAGCAAGAACATCGGCGGCGTCCGGACTGTCGACACCGGTGCTGCAGTCCGGGTCACAGCCGGCTCGATACGGCTGTTGCCGGGCTCGTCGGCCAAAGACGGATCCACCCGTCTCTTCCGAGGGGAGAAAAGACGGCGCAGTGCCTACCAGATCAGCCAGAGCACACACCTTGACGAACGTCCGGTTAGGTGAGGATTGCTACCTTCAGGATTACGGCTCAGGTATGCCAGATCCAGACTTCCCGCTTTCGAGGGGAGAATTCTTCCTTAGCGGGCCATGTCTACTAGGGGACGGTACAGAACTTCTTCGCTGAGATCCTCAACCTGGGAGCAGCCCAAGTGGCCTAGTGTCGTCCAGAACTCACGCTGCAAAAGTTCGAGGGTTCGGCGAACTCCGTACTCGCCATCGGCCGCTAGTCCAAGCGCAGTCAGGCGACCGAGCGCAACCGCGTCCGCGCCCAATGCGAGTGCCGTGACGATGTCACTGCCCCGTCGGATGCCCGAGTCGAAGATAATGGGAATCGCGCGTCCCACCGACTTGCGGATAGACGGCAGGACATCCAGAGCTGCGGGAGTCCGATCGACCGTGCGCCCGCCGTAATTCGAGACATAAAGTCCGACCGCGCCAGCATCGAGTGCCGCGTGAGCATCCTTGACGCTCGTGACGCCTTTGACAATACACGGGAGAGGCGCACGAGCGATGGCACGTGCCGCCTGCTGCCAGTTCCAGCGCGGCTGTGTGAATTCCAGCAGTTCGACAAGGGAAGCCGGATCGGACCGTCCCGGCCCGAAGTTGGCAGGCCCCCTCTCGCCCCGAATGGAAAAGCGATCGTCCATCATCCGCTCCCGCCATTGCCTGATGGGAGAATACGTGACGCAGATGTACTTATAGCCGGCGATCTTAGCTCGCCCCATGAGATCGACAACGGCATCTTCGTCGCCGACGAATGTCATCTGGAATATCGACGCTACGGAGGAAGCCGCCGCGATATCCTCGAGCGGGAACGATGCGGCAACCGGCACCATCTGCTGAATGCCGGCGGCTTCTGCCGCACGACCGATGGCAAGGTGCCCGTCAGGATGGAATACGGCCTCTCCTCCAAATGGGGCAATGAAGGCGGGAAAGCTCAGATCGAACCCCAGAACATTGGTCCGGGTGTCGGGATTGTTGATCGCAGCGAAGAGCGGAGCGACAAAGCGGTAACGGTCGAACGCTGCCGTGTTGTCCCTGAGGGTGACCTCGTCACCAGTGCCACACCAGAGATAGTTCCACTCGACTTCCGACAGGTGCCGCTGGGCGTCGCGGTGAATCCCACGCAAAGTCGTGTACTTCTCGTGGGTCGCGTAGCGATCATCAATCCGGCTGGTCTTTTCTGCCATGTCTGGTGTCCTATTGACCGCGCGGAACCGCAACGGTAATTCTCGGTCAGTATGCCTTTCAGAGAAGGTCTGCGGACAGCGACAAACTCCCACAGCCCAGTCTCATGGCGGAACCGACCAAAGCTCCCGTTATCGTGCGGCGGTGATGATCACCTCGATCAGGCGATTGGGATCGCCGAGACTTGCCACTCCTATTGTGGCCCGCGACGGGAGGTCATCCTCGGGAATCCACTCAAGCCAGGCCTTGTTCATCTCCTCCTTCTGCGCCATGTCGCTCAAGTATATTCTCGCAGCGAGGATCTTTGTCTTGTCTGAGCCGAGCTCAGCGAGAAACTTGTCGAGTTTGGCACAGACTTCCCGGGTTTGGTCTGCCATTCCCTGCGACAGGTCATTGGCGGCATGCCCGCCGAAGTAGAGTACGCCGTTGTGCTCCACGGCGCCGTGCATGATCTTATGCTTCCGGTGACGGATGATTTCGGGCATTGGATATCCTTTGATATTGAACGAGAGTTTTGACGCCGAGATGGGAGCGTAGGGAGCAGTGTCGGTGTCCGGTCTCTCACCCATGCAAATCTGAGCCAGCAAGTGTCCTGCATAGGGTCCGATGGTCAGGCCAGCGGCTCCAAGGCCATTGCCGATGATCAGTCCCTCTAATCCCGCGACACGTCCGAGGATAGGTTTGAAACCGTCTCCGGCTGGCCGGAAGCCGATACGTGTTTCGATAATAGTTCCCGATGCAAGCCCCGGCGCAATCGCAAGACCCGCATTGAGCACCTCGGCCTGCCCGCTGGCCGTGACCCGATAATCGAACCCGGTGTTGTCTTCCCGCGTTGCGCCGATCACGACACGGGAGTCGTCGAAAGCCAACATATAGTGACTGGTCATCGGGAGCAGGACGGGCCAGGAACGTGTTTCGACCCCCGGCAGGCGAAGGTGAACAATCTGTCCTCGTTGCGGGCGGACGGGATGCTCCAAGCCGAGCGGCCGCAGAAGCTGCGAGGCCCACGCTCCCGCCGTGACGATGATCTCGTCTGCTTCGATCGAGCTTCCATCGCTTCGAATGCCTCGGACCCTTCCATCCCGCAGTTCGAGCGACACGTGGTCATTGCGGAGAACTGCACCTGCCGCAATGGCCGCACGGGTCATGGCGGCGGCGAGAAGTCTGCCGTCCACGCGGGAGCCGCCTGGAATGTAGATGCCATCAAGATCCTCACGCAGCGGCGGGAACAGCCGTTTCGCTTCGGCGGCCGATACCCGCCGCACCTGCCCAGCCTCAGGCGCATCGGCAATGCGGGTCTGGATCCTCTGCTCCGCTGCATGCAGTTCATTCCGATCTTCGGATACGACAAGTGCGCCGACGCGCCCGTATCCAAGATCCGTTTCTCCGCGCCGCGTCAAATCCTCAACCAGATCCGCATAGTAGCGGGCTCCGGCAGCATAGAGGGCATACCACTCCGGATCGGTTACCTTCGTGGCCCAAGGACAGACAATCCCTGCCCCTGCCAGGGTCGCCTTACCCTGATGAACCTCGTCAATCACTTCAACGTCGACGCCTCTCATGGCAAGATGATAGGCAGCACTGGATCCAAGAATCCCGGCGCCGACCACAACAACACGCATCTTCAAGCTCCGCATGAAGGGAATAGGTCCTGCGCCGAATTCTGAAGCGCGACCCAAAGGCAAGTAAAATCGAGGGGAGGAACCCTTCAGTCCTTCCCTCCCGGCTCTGGAAATCAGATCGGATTAGGGCACCGTTACGCCTGAGAAGCGGCTGGTTCCGAACACAGCCGGCACGAACCCCGAAACCGATTTGTTGACGGCCAGCAGCGCCGAGGAGCTGCCAAAGAGGATAGCAGGCACCTCTTCGTTGAAGACAAACTGTGCCTCCTTGTAGAGAGTTGCACGTTGCTCCTGATCAGTGATCTGTCCGGCACGGGCGATCAGATCAATGAACTTGGCGTTGCACCACGAGCCGATGTTTGACGGGCTTGGTTTACCTTGCGAATTGCAGGTAAAATAGTTGTTCGGGATCTGGCTCGGATCCGGGAAGTCCCAGATGCCGCCAAACATCGCGGTCTTCGACTCGCCCTGGCGTGCGCGCTTGACGTACTCGCCCCATTCATAGGTGACGATCTCTGCCTTGACGCCAACCTTTGCCCAGTCCGCCTGGATCAGTTCTGCGGCGCGGCGACCGTTGGGCATGTAAGGACGTGTGACGGGAAGCGCCCAGATCTGTGTCTCGAAGCCATTGGGATACCCGGCCTCAGCAAGCAGAGCCTTCGCCTTGTCGATGTCGTATGAATGACCCTTCAGGTCGGCATTGTGCCCCCAGAGCGCGGCCGGGATGAGAGCCCCTGTCACTGCGCCCATACCGTCAAAGACGATATCGACGAGCCCCTTCATGTTGACCGCATGCGCAAGTGCCTGACGGACGCGTTTATCCTGGAATGGCTTCTCCTTGAAATTGAAGGCAAGGAAGCCAGATGATGCGACCGGCGTTTCAACAAGGTTGAGCTTGGTGCTAGCCCTGATCGCCTCTCGATCGGCCGGACTGGGTGCATTGGCAATGTGACACTCACCCGCTTGCGCACGCTGCAGACGAACCGGTGCATCCACTGTGACCGGCATGATGAGATCATCAACCTTCGGCGTCCGTGAGGGATCTTTCGCCTTTTCTCCCCAAGTATCGTGGAAGGCTTTGAACCGCACGGCAGCATTCGTCTGATAGACCTGCAACTGGAACGGACCCGTGCCGATGGGCTGCAGGTCGAGTTGTTCCGGCGTTCCGGCCTTGAGCAGTTGCTCTGCATACTCGGCTGAGAGGATTACCAGCGACTGGTGGGATAGGATGCCGGTGAAGGGCGCCAGCGGGTCCTTGAGCGTAAACGCAACCGTGTGGTCGTCGATTTTCTTGACGGACGTCAGAGCATCCGCGAGCTTGGTGTTGAAAGTGATATAGTTTCCGCCGTTGACTTTGTGATAAGGATGATCGGCCCTCATCATACGTTCGAAGCTGAAGACCACATCATCTGCATTGAAATCACGTGAGGGCTTGAAGGTCTTGTTGGATTGCCATGTCACTCCACGCCGCAGTTTGAACGTATAAGTCCTGCCATCCTCAGAGACGGTCCAGCTTTCGGCGAGGCTCGGCTCGAGTTCCGAACCACCGGATTTGACCGAGACGAGTTGATCGTAGATCTGGCCTGTCACGATGCTTGTGGTCGCATTGCTGGTCATCTGCGGGTTGAAGGTCTCCGGGCTTCCTTCAATGCAGACGACAAGGCTGCTGCTCAAAGCGGGTGACGCGGCCGACATCAAGATCGCCAACGCTCCCACGGACATCACTGATTTCATCACGCTCAATTCCCTTGGTTATTGTTACTGCAGGCACGCAGCCCCCGAATGCTGCTCGCCAGACAGGTCTCGCACGCTGCCTCAGGAAGAGGCTGTTGCTCGTTTTTGCCGGTGCATCCAGCCGCATGAGATCCGCAGCCCTTGAAGGGATTAGAAGTGCTGAGAATATGATTGTCAAATTGCTTTTCTGCCGTTCATTATAACCCAAACTCATGAGCCCTTAACCCAGAAATGTGAAAAAGACTATGAATGTCAGGCAGATAGAAGCCTTTCATGCGTTCATGGAAACAGGTTCGGTCACGCACGCCGGCCAGAGACTTGGCATTTCACAGCCGGCCGTCAGCAAGCTGTTGAAGGGCTTCGGTGAGAGCTGCGGCTTCAAGCTCTTCATGCGCAGCAATGGACGCTTGGTTCCAACGCTGGAGGCGCGCCTTGTGGCGGCCGAGGTGGAGAAGCTGATCGCCGGCACCGAGCGGATCGAGCGTGTGGCAGCGGCCGTGCGGAACCGCGAGTGGGGTCAGGTCACAATCGCAGCGCTCCCAGCTCTAGCCTCACGCTATCTGCCACGGGCCCTGTCTCCCTTTTTGGCTGAGCAGCGGGATCTGCGTCTGACGCTTCAAAGCCGGGCCTCGCCACGCATTGCGGAACTCGTTATGGCGCAACAGGTCGATATCGGCCTTAGCATCCTTCCTTTCGACCATCCGGACGTAACGGCCGAGGCTGTCGTCCGATTTGATCTCATGTGCTTTCTGCCAGCACGGCATCCGCTGGCCGCGAAAGCCACCGTCGGCGTGGAGGATTTGCGGAACGAGTCGTTTATCTCCCTGGAACGAGACGATTGTTCCCTAATGACAATCGATCGGGCATTTCAGATGCGTGGCGTCCAAAAGCGCAATCAGATTGAAGTGCCAATGTCCGAGACGGCCTGCAGCTTCGTCGCCAACGGCATTGGCGTCTCTATTCTCCCACCTTTCGTGGGGATGGACTTCCCATCGGATCAGTTGATCCGTCGTCCGCTGCTTCCTAGGACCTCGATGGATATTTGGCTTCTGACATCGAGCAGGCGCCCGCTATCCCTTGCGGCCCAGAAACTCGTCGAGTTCATCCGCGCCGCCTTAGTCCAATTTCAGCAATCACGATCTGCAATCTCCGCCGAGCATTAAGGGTTCGCTGCGGCGCAAGGCTCCAAAGTGGACTACGCGCAGACGTGTCGAACTCAAACCTCTGCTTGCGGGAATCGTCGTGACATTGGGTATGTGTCAGTCTGGCGTAAGTTATACCGCCTCCCAACGTGACGCGGGGAAGGTCAGTTCCGGGTCAACCTAAGCCATTGGGCTCATATCTATGAAGGTCAGCTCACGCTGTCTATGCGGAATCTCGGCTAAGGTCGGCACAGTGCCACGACCGACCAAGAATGAGAGCAGGCAATCCCGAAGCACCGCTGCCCTGATCCCCGAGACTTTCGAGGTGGAGGAGGACCTCCTGAGGGTATACAATGAATTCTGCTGGCTTCGAGGGAAGCCGCGCCGGGAGGATAGTCCCATGCCCAAGCTCTCACGCCGAGACGCTGGCCTTCTCCTCGTTGCAGCCGGCTTGCTTGCGCCTTATTCCTTCGCCGCGGACGGGAAGCCGCTGGCCATCAAGGGCTATGATCCGGTCGCCTATTTCGATATGGGAACGCCCATGCGCGGGCTGCCGGAGTTCGAGCTCGAATGGGATGAGCACCGCTACCGCTTCGTGAGCACCGAACATCGCGAGCTCTTCAAGGCCGATCCCATTCGCTACGCGCCCCAGTTTGGAGACTACTGTGCCATGGCGCTGGCAGAGGGCGATCTCGACGAGGCAAACCCGGAGTACTGGCTGATCAGCGACGGTAAGCTTTATATCTTCGGTAAGCCACCGCCGATGGGACCCGCGCTCTTCCAGCAGGACCTTGCCGCCAACGTGGCCAAGGCCAACCAGAACCGCCCGCTCATTCCAGCACGCTAGCGGTTCATTCTCTCGTCCGGCGGCGGATCGCCTGTGACGGGATAAAGGCCGGCCTTGCGCATGCCGTCACGCAAGTGGTCGAGATCGGCAGGCTTCAGAAACTTGGTTCCGAACTCATGCGGATCGAAGGTCGGGAACACGCGGCGGATCATCGTGACAACACGGGCGGCATCCTCGGCCTGGTCGTTCTGGGCATAGGCTGCGGCCAGCACGATGCGGCTGGAATTTACGCTGCTGGCTGTGCGAAGATTAACTTCCGCCTGCTCGATGGCTGCGGGGTATCGGCGCCTCAAATAGTATGCAAGGCTCAGGGCAAAGCGGTCGATGCCGTTGAGCTCGGGATCAATCCGCTGCGCCTGCTCCAAGGCCTCGATCGCGGCGTCCGTCTGTCCCAGCCACAACAATACGGTGCCACGCCCGGCGAGCCCCTGGGCGTCGTTGGGATTGATGGCAAGGGCGCGGTCGATCTCTGCCTGTGCTTCACGGTACTGCTGACGAAAAAGGTGGATGTGGCCGAGAATAACGCGGGCGCGCACTTCGGAATCGTCAAGGCTGAGCGCTTTGATGGCCAGTTCCTCGGCGCGTGCCAGAAAGGCAACTGGAGACTCCGCCCAGCCCATCGAGGCCGCGAGGTGATAGGTTTCGGCGAGGGCTGCGTACGCGGCAGCGTAAGTGGGGTCCAGCTCGATGGCGCGTCGAAGCAGGGCGCGCGCCTCCACGTTGTTCGCGCGCGTTGGACGCTGCAAGGCCGGCCGGGCGCGGAGCACGTAATCGTACGCTGCGAGGCTTTCCGTCGGCTTCGCTACCACGCGGCGTTGTTCGATCTGGGTCACGCCGATCGCCAGGGCCCCGGCAATCTGGGCCGTAATCTTGTCCTGTAAGGTGAAGATGTCGGTCAGCGCCTCATCGAAGCGGGCCGACCAGAGTACCCTGCCGTCCGCATCAACGAGTTGCGCGGCGACGCGGAGGCGGTCGTCGACATGGCGTACACTGCCTTCCACCTGATAGCGCACTGCCAGATTACGGGCGATCTCGCCGGGATTCGCGGGCTTGTTTTTGTAAGGAAAAACGGCGTTCCACGAAATCACGGTCAGCGCGGAAAACCGGCCGAGCGCGTTGATGATGTCCTGCGTCAAGCCATCGGCGAGGTAATCGCGCTCCGGATCGGTGTTCTGGCTTTGGAATGGAAGTACGGCGATTGCGGGTCTCGCGCCGAGTTCGGCGTTCCTCTTGAACTCATTGCCAGTGAACAGAGGGCTGATAGAGTTCCACCCGGAGGTAACACTGAGCCACACCGCTCCCGCCGCAAGCGCGAGCATGACAGCCATGGCGGCCACCAAGCCTGCGCGTCTGCGGGTGAGCTGTGCGCCGGACCTCCCATCGACAGGCAGGCGATACGCCCGCACAGGCCGCGCGATGTTCTTGAGCCTGTGTTCGCCCCAATCGACGAGGGCGATGTCCATCTTGCCCTGTATGTGCTCCTGCACACGGCCCGACACGCAGATGCCGCCCGGCTCGGCGAGCGCTTGCAGGCGGGCCGCCACATTGACGCCGTCCCCGAAAATGTCTGGTCCCCCGATAATGATGTCGCCGACGTTGATGCCAATTCGGAATTCGATGCGCTCTTCGGGCGGTACCGCGCCATTGCGCTCAGCCATGCCGCGCTGGATTGCGACGGCGCAGCGCACGGCTTCGACGACGCTGGCGAACTCCGCCAGCAGTCCGTCGCCGGTGGTCTTGACGATGCGTCCGCGGTGCTCGTGGATTGTTGGATCGATCAGGAGGCGCAGGTGCTCGTTCAGCCGCGCCAGCGTGCCTTCTTCGTCGGCGCCCATAAGGCGACTGTACCCGGCGACATCAGCCGCCAGGATCGCCGCCAGCCGCCGCTCCACACGCTCCGTCGTCAATGTGGCTCTCCCGATTCACGCCGACGGCCGTTCCAGTGGATAATAGAGAGGAATTCCTCCACCAGGCACCCAGGAACCAGGTGGGCTCCCCGACTGACAAACATGACATTTGAGCGCCCAAGCTCACAATACGGCACAGGCAGCCGCATGTCCGCTTGGGATCGATGCCGATCCGGAAGGCGATCGGCTTCTACTCCGCGACCCAGGCCTGGTGCTCGGCCGTGACCTGCTGGGCCTCGATCGTGCATTCGACGGCTTCGACGACGCTCGGAAACTCGACAAGGGCGCCGCCACCTATCAGCTTGATGGTGCGGCCGCGGTGCGGGGCGATGCGGGGCTTGATCAGCTCCTTGCAAAGGGCCTTGAGCCGGGCCAGCGTGCCGGCCTCGTCTGCACCCATGAGGCGCGAATACCCGACCACATCGGCAACCGGGATCTCGGCGAGCTTGCGCTCGATCGGCTGCCCGTGTGCGACGTGATTGTGGCATGGCGGCCGCCTATCAGCAGGGCTGAGGCGGGTGATTCGACAAAGCCTGGATGCCCGTCCACAGCCTCCATCCGGCAGAGATGTTGCTCCTTTCGGATCCTCTTGGCTAGCGCTGGGTTGTTCGCGTCAGCGAGAGGGATCCGGCGACGCGGCATTACCGGACCGTTCGGTCACTGGATCGGCGATCTCGTTGCTCCGCTCGTCGCCGGCATCAAGGGCAGCGACCTGAAAGCCGTCCAGACCGACCCAGGGTTCGAGTGCCGCAACCGAAATCGAGCGGTGACCGGCAAGCTCTCGGCCCATTCGCAAGGGCTGGCGATCGACATCGCCGGCTTCGAGCTAAGCAGCGGAACGACCCTGCGGATTAAGCCCGAAGCCGACACCGCGCCGGATCCGGCGCTCGCAGCCCTGCGTCAGGCGGCCTGCGGCTGGTTCACCACAATCCTCGGTCCCGGTTCGGACGAGGCGCATCACGATCACCTTCACGTCGACATCGAGCAGCACGGATCCAGTGATCGTTACCGCATCTGCCAGTAGGCGATTATCTCTCCTGGGCTGCTAGTTCCGAGCGGCGACCTTGTCCTGGGTCATGGTCTTAAAGTCGCTGGCGTCATGGCGCTCGTGCAACTGCTCGGAGGGCTCGCCCGAGGTGCGGTTCACGATCCGTCCTCGCGCGACAGCCGGGCGGCCGCCGATCGCATCGGCCCAGCGCCGGACGTGCCGGTAGTCCTGGACGGACAAGAACTCGCCGGCCTCGTACAGCCGCCCCTGAACCAGGCCGCCGTACCAGGGCCAGATAGCCATGTCGGCGATCGTGTACTCAGGTCCCGCCACGTATTCGTTGTCCGCGAGCCGCCGATCGAGCACGTCGAGCTGCCGTTTGGTTTCCATCGCGAACCTGTCGATCGCATACTCGATCTTCACCGGCGCGTAGGCGTAGAAATGCCCGAAGCCTCCGCCGAGATAGGGCGCGCTGCCCATCTGCCAGAACAGCCAGGATAGGCATTCGGACCGCGGGCCGGCTTCGCTCGGCAAGAACGCCCTGAACTTCTCGGCGAGGTAGAGCAGGATCGCGCCCGACTCGAAGACCCGGATCGGGTCCGGGCCAGACCGGTCGACCAGGGCAGGAATCTTGGAGTTCGGGTTCACCGCCACGAAGCCGCTGCCGAACTGGTCGCCGTCGCCGATCCTGATCAGCCAGGCATCGTACTCCGCGCCGGAATGACCGAGAGCCAGCAGCTCCTCCAACAAGATGGTGACCTTCTGGCCGTTGGGTGTTCCGAGCGAATAGAGCTGCAACGGGTGGCGGCCGACCGGCAGCTCCTTCTCGTGCGTGGCTCCGGCGATCGGGCGGTTGAGGCTCGTGACGGGGCTCCCGCCGCTGCCCTTGTTCCAGATCCAGACCTTCGGCGGCACGTAATTGGATGAAGAGGACATTCCTGTTGCTCCTGAAACTGCGGGGCTTTTATCCGGAATCGGCGAACTCCGTTGCCGGACGTATATAGCGCCGGACGAGGCTTTGCTCCGCAATTGTCGAGGAGGCGGAGCCTCGACCTCTCCTCGGGTGATGCAGGGCGTTCAAGGCGGCCAGGATGCATCAGGCAGCGCTGGCACCGAGCACGAAGACGCCTCGGCGCGGCAGACGCGGCGCTCCACCTGACGGCACGCGGCCCTTCTTGGCAGGATGACGCCGGTGTGAGG
>JAFAAP010000191.1 GCA_023426505.1 Pseudomonadota bacterium | reverse complement strand
GACTGGGAGACTGCGGACAGGTCCAGCCGCGCCGCCAGCGCGTCGAGGCTCGGCAGCGCCTCGATCGAACCGGACATGCCGACCTCGACGGCGAGCGAGGCGACCGCCATCGGCTCGTATCCGGCCTCGGCCAGCGAGCCGAGCGACAGCGCGCCGGTGCGCTTCGAGAGCCCCTCGCCGCTCGCGGTGGTCAAGAGATTGTGATGGCCGAAGATCGGCAGCGCTCCGCCGAGCGCCTGGATGATCTGGATCTGCACCGCCGTGTTGGTGACGTGGTCCTCGCCACGGATCACATGCGAGATCTTCATCTCGATGTCGTCGGCCACCGAGGGCAGCGTGTAGAGATAGGTCCCGTCCTCGCGCACCAGCACCGGGTCCGAGAGCGAGGCGCAATCCACATGGCAATCGCCGCGGATCATGTCGGTCCAGGGCACGACCCGGTGCTCCAAAAGGAACCGCCAGTGCGGCCGGCGCCCCTCCGCCTCCAGCTTCTCCTTCTCGGCCTCCGTCAGCTTCAGGGCGGCGCGGTCGTAGATCGGAGGCAGGCCGCGGGCGAGCTGGCGCTTGCGGCGGAACTCCAGCTCCTCGGGCGTCTCGTAGCAGGCATAGAGCCGCCCGGAGATCCGCAGGCGCTCGGCCACGTCGTCATAGAGGTCGAACCGCTCCGACTGGCGCACCGTGACGTCCGGCGGCACGCCCAGCCACCTCAGGTCGAACTCGATCGCGTCGGCATATTCCCGCTTCGACCGCTCCAGGTCCGTGTCGTCGAACCGGAGGATGAACGTCCCGCCCTCCCGGCGCGCATAGAGCGCGTTGAGCAGGGCCACGCGGGTGTTGCCGATATGGATGAGCCCGGTCGGGGACGGGGCGAAGCGGACGATGGGCTTTGACATACCGAAACCCTATGACGAAGGGCGCTGCGCGGCGCAAGGGGTCCCCTATCATTCCCGGCCGGAGCTTAGCGGAGGGGAAGGATAGCCGGCGGGCAAGCGCGACACCGACCGATCCCCTCCCCGCAAGGGGGAGGGAAGAACCGGCCCCGAAGCGATGCCAGGCTCCGCACCCCAGCCCTTCGGGTTGCCGGGGAGCGGAGCGTCAGATGTCCACCCCACCGATCCGCGGCTTGCCGGTGGCGCGCTCCAAGGCCTCGTCGGTCCGGTGCGCCGCCAGCCCGTCGTCGCGGAAGCGGTTGACGATGGGGTAGCGCCGGTCGCGGCCGAAGTTGCGGCGCGTGACCTTCACGCCGGGCGGCGCCTGGCGGCGCTTGTACTCGGCGAGGTAGAGCAGCCGCTCCACCTTGCGGACGGTTTCCTCGTCGTGCCCTTTCGCGACGATCTCCGACACCCGCAGCTCTTGCTCCACGAGGCCGCGCAGGATTTCGTCGAGCACGTCGTAGGGCGGCAGGGAATCCTGGTCCTTCTGGCCTTCGCGCAGCTCGGCGGTCGGCGCCTTCGCCAGGATGTTCGGCGGGATCACGACGCCATCCGGTCCGAGCGCACCCTTCGGCTTCCACCGGTTGCGCAAGTGCGAGAGGCGGTAGACCTCGGTCTTGTAGAGGTCCTTGATCGGGTTGTAGCCGCCGTTCATGTCGCCGTAGATCGTGGCGTAGCCCACCGACATCTCGGACTTGTTGCCGGTCGTCACCACCATGGCGCCGAACTTGTTCGAGATCGCCATGAGGATCGTGCCGCGGGCGCGGCTCTGGAGGTTTTCTTCCGTGATGTCCCGCGGCCTGCCGGCGAACAGAGGCGCGAGCAGGTCCTCGAAGCCTTCGACGGATGGTGCTATGGGCAGCGTGTCGTAGCGGACGCCGAGCGCGCGGGTGCAGGCCTGCGCGTCGCGCAAGGATTCGTCCGAGGTGTAGCGGTAGGGCAGCATCACGCAATGCACGCGCTCAGGCCCGAGCGCATCCACCGCGAGAGCGGCGCAGATGGCGGAATCGATGCCGCCCGACAGGCCGAGCACCACGCCGGGAAAGCGGTTCTTCTCCACGTAGTCGCGCAGACCGAGCACGCAGGCGGCATAATCCGCCTCGTCGCCGTCCTCCACCGTCACTTTCGGGGCGTCCATGCAGGCCCAGCCCCCCTCCGACTTCTCCCACACCGTGAGAGCGATCGCCTCCTCGTAGGCCGGGAGCTGGCAGGCCAGCGAGCAATCGGCGTTGAGCACGAAGGAGGCGCCGTCGAAGACCAACTCGTCCTGGCCGCCGACCTCGTTGAGATAGACGAGCGGCAGGCCGCTCTCGGTCACACGCGCGGCCGCGATGTTGAAGCGCTCCTCCGTCTTGCCGCGCCAATAGGGCGAGCCATTGGGCACCAGCAGCATCTCGGCGCCGGTCTCCGCCAGGCATTCGACCACGTCCCCGGCCCAGATGTCCTCGCAGACCGGGAGCCCGAGGCGGATGCCGCGGAAGTTCACCGGGCCCGGCAGCGGTCCGGGCTCGAAGACACGCTTCTCGTCGAAGACGCCGTAATTGGGCAGATCGACCTTATAGCGCACGGAGATCGCGCCGCCGTCGAGAAGCGCATAGGCGTTGTAGAGGAACTCACCGTCGCGCCAGGGCAGGCCGATCAGCATGGCGGGCCCGCCATCCGCCGTCTCGCGGGCGAGCCGCTCCAGGGCCGCCCGGCAGGCATCCTGGAACGCGGGCTTGAGCACGAGGTCCTCGGGCGGATAGCCCGCGAGGAAGAGCTCCGTGAACATCACGATGTCGGCGCCCATGCGGGCCGCTTCGGCGCGTGCTTCGCGGGCCCTGCGCTCATTGCCGGCCACGTCGCCGACGACGGGGTTGAGCTGCGCGAGGGCGATGGTGAGTCTGTGCTGAGCCATGACCCGAGGATGTAGCGCGTGCGCCCGCGAGCAGCAACGGAGCCTCTGCCGTTGCGGACCCCGGCTCCTCCGGTGCGGACGTGAACAAGGCCTGGATCGCCGATCCCAAGCTTAAGTGGAACCCGCCACAGCCCAGTTCGTTGTTCCCGCACGCAACATTGGGAGATTAGAGATGTTGAAAGGCGGTCTTCTTTGGCTCATCGGCATTCCGCTGCCGATCATCCTCATCCTCTTCTTCCTCGGCTACCTGAGCTGATCGCTTAGGCAGGGTTTCGACTGACCCTGCGCGTCGAGGCAAGATGGGAATAGTGACCGACGCAGGAGGAAAACTCCTGCGTCGCGTCGTTTATAGGCGCTGGCTGTCGGCCGCGCCCTTCGGCTCCGCCAGCGTCAGGGCCGTGGCGGCCAGCATGATTCCCATTCCGACCGTTTCGGCCCATCCGAAGGGTTCTTGCGCGTAGACCACCCCGATCACGACCGCGATGACTGGGCTGACGAAGGAATAGAGCCCGGCCCGGAAGGCGCCCCAATCCCGCACCAGCCACAGGAAGATCGAGAATGCGAAGAGCGATCCCCCGATGACGAGGACGCTCAGGCCGAGAATCGCCCGCCCGTCAGCGAGCGCCGCGAAGCGGGCCGGGTCGTAGCCTTCGAGCGCAAGCGACACAGGGACGAGCCCGAGGCCGCCGATCAGGCTCTGCCAGAAGGCGAGCACCATCGGCGGCATGGCCTTGGTCAGGGGCCGGCTGATCACAGAGCCCCATGCGTAGGACACCGTCCCGACCGCGACCGCCCCGAGGCCGAGCGCGGCCATCGCGCCGCCCTGGACCGAGCCGTTTCGGCCGGAGAACAGCAGCACGAGGCCCGCGACGCCGAGCGCGATCGCCCCGACCCGGCGCGCGGTGATCCGCTCCTGGCCGTAGAGCGCCCCGATCACCACCAGGAAGATCGGCATCAGGGCCAGATTGACGGTCGCGGACAAGCCGCTCGGCGCCACCGCGACGCCCCAGAACAAGAAGCTGTAGCAGCCGGTCGTGATCAGCAGCGAGGCGACCACGATTCGGCCGAACATCCCGGAGCGCAGTGGCAGCCCGCGGGCGAGCAGGATCGGCAGGAAGCACGACGCCGCAAGAAGGAACCGGGTCGCCGCGAGGAAGATCGGCGGCACGACCTCGGAGGCCAGCTTCATGGGGAGCCAGGTCACGCCCCAGATGAGCGCCATCAGGGCGAAGGCTGCCAGATGAATCACACGATGGCCTCTGATCGGTTCCGGACACGCTGCATCGTGGCAGCACCGGCACGGCATGAACAGGAGGAGGCCCGACAAGCCGTTGGATAATCCCGTTCCGGAAGTCGCGGCACAGGGTTAGAACCGGAAGGGCGGAATGCCGTGCGTGGAACTCGCCCACATCGTGATGCCGACGGCGGCGGCCACGATCAGGACGTAGATGCCCAATGTGACGAGGAAGCCGGGCTCCCGAAAGACGGCAAAATCCTTGCCAAGGGTGCTCTTGGGAACCGGATAGGGAAGCTTCTTCGCCACGGCCGACACTCGCATCGTTGGACGCCGTCACTTCAACCGGCAGGGAGGCTTCGCCGTTCCCGAAAATGCGAAGGGGCGCCCTGAAGCGCCCCTCGGAAGTTTATCGTGCGAAGCCTTTACTCGGCCGCGAGCGGCGCGGGCCGCTGGCGGGAATTGCTTTCCCGCTTGATCAACTCGGAGGTCAGGAACGCGATCTCGAGCGCCTGCTCGGCGTTGAGGCGCGGGTCGCAATAGGTGTGGTAGCGGTCCGAGAGGTCCGCATCGGTGAGCGCACGGGCGCCGCCGGTGCATTCCGTCACGTTCTTGCCGGTCATCTCCAAGTGGATGCCGCCCGCGTGCGTTCCTTCCGCCTGATGGACGGCGAAGAAGTCCCGCACCTCGCCCATGATGCGTTCGAAAGGCCGGGTCTTGTAGCCGGAGCCCGCCTTCACGGTGTTGCCGTGCATGGGGTCGCAGGACCACACCACCGTGCGCCCTTCCGCCTTCACGGCCCGGACCAGGGCCGGCAGGTGATCGCCCACCTTGTCGGCGCCGAAGCGGCAGATGAGCGTGAGGCGGCCGGCCTCATTGTCGGGATTGAGCGCATCGATGAGCCGGAGCAGCCCGTCCGCCGTGAGCGACGGACCGCATTTCATGCCGATCGGGTTCTTGATGCCGCGCATGTACTCTACGTGCGCATGATCCGGCTGGCGCGTACGGTCGCCGATCCAGAGCATGTGGCCGGAGGTGGCGTACCAGTCGCCGGTCGTGGAATCGACGCGGGTCATGGCCTCCTCGAAGCCCAGCAGCAGCGCCTCGTGGCTGGTGTAGAAATCCGTCTGGCGCATCTCGGGATGCGTCTCGGGATCGATGCCGATCGCCCGCATGAACGCGATGCTCTCGGTGATGCGTTCGGCGAGCTCGCTGTAGCGGCTGGACTGCGGCGAATCCTTCACGAAGCCGAGCATCCAGCGATGGGCGTTCTCGAGGTTGGCGTAGCCGCCGGTCGCGAAGGCGCGCAGGAGGTTCAGGGTCGCGGCCGACTGGCGGTAGGCCTCGGTCTGGCGGCGCGGATCCGGGATGCGCGATTCCGGCGTGAACCCGATGTCGTTGATGATGTCGCCGCGGTAGCTCGGCAGCGACACCCCGTCTACCGTCTCGGTGTCCGACGAGCGCGGCTTGGCGAACTGGCCGGCGGAGCGGCCGATCTTCACCACGGGCGAGCCGCCTGCATAGGTCATCACCACCGCCATCTGCAGGAAGAGGCGGAAGAAGTCGCGGATGTTGTCGGCCGAATGCTCAGCGCAGCTCTCGGCGCAGTCGCCGCCCTGGAGCAGGAAGGCCTCGCCCGCCGCCACCTTGGCCAGCGCGCGCTTCAGCTTGCGGGCCTCGCCCGCAAAAACGAGCGGAGGAAAGCCGGCGAGCTGCCGCTCGACGTCCTTCAGCGCCTCAAGGTCCGGATAGGCCGGGACCTGCTGGATCGGCTTGTTTCTCCAGCTCGACGGCGTCCACCGCTCGCTCATGACACTTACCCCCGTGTCGGTTTGAAATCCTCATCGTGCACCGCAACAAGCGGCACGAAAAGGCACCTATACACGACATAATCAAAAAGGCGAGTGCGGAGCGTGGACGCGTTGGCGCAGGCTGCTCGTGCGCCTGAACGGATCCGGCGTCATCCCCGGCGGTCCAAAGGACCGGGAAGAGGATCCAGCTTCCAGCCGAGCGTCATGGCTCCCCTTCCCGGCTCTCCGAGCCCCCTGGGATGATACCGGGTGCGGGAACGACGGGTGCCCTTACCCCACCGCCACCGGCTTCTTGACCACCGCGGGCGTGCGCATGGTCACGAGCTCCTCGGCGGCGGTCGGGTGGACCGCCACCGTGCGGTCGAAATCGGCCTTGGTGGCGCCCATGGTGACGGCGACGCCGGCGAGCTGGATCATCTCGCCCGCGTCGTGGCCGACGATGTGGACGCCCACGACCTTGTCGCTGGCCTTGTCGACGATGAGTTTCATGAGCATGCGGTCGTGCGCGCCCGACAGCGTCGCCTTCATGGGCCGGAAGGCCGTCCGGTAGACGTCGATGTCGCCGTAGCGGGCCCAGGCGGCGGCCTCGCTGCAGCCGATGACGCCGATCTCGGGGCTGGAGAACACCGCCGTCGGGATCAGGTCGTGGTCCACGATCGTGGGCTTGTGGCCGAAGACCGTGTCGGCGAAGGCGTGGCCCTCGCGGATGGCGATGGGGGTCAGGTTCGCCCGGTTGGTCACGTCGCCGACCGCGTAGATCGACGGGATCAGGGTCTGGGAATAGGCGTCGACCGGGATCGCCCCGACCTCGTCCACCTCGATCCCGACCTTCTCCAACCCGAGACCCTTGGTGTTCGGGCGCCGGCCGGTGGCGACGAGCACCTGGTCGATCGTGATCACGGAGCCGTCCGACAGGGTGGCGGCGATGCCGTCCGGCGTCCGGTCGAAGCGCGACGCGGTCCGGCCGAGCGCCAGGTTGATGCCGCGCTGGGCATAGGCCGCGCCGAGCGCATCGCGCACGTCCTCGTCGAAGCCGCGCAAGAGCTTGTCGCCCCGGTGCAGCAGGGTGACCTCGCTTCCGAGCCCGGCGAAGACGCCCGCGAACTCCACCGCGATGTAGCCGCCGCCGACGATCAGGATGCGCCGGGGCTGCTCCTTCAGGTGGAAGACCTCGTTCGACGTGATGCCGAGCTCGCCTCCCGGCACCACGGGCTCCAGGGTCGGATGGGCGCCGACCGCCACCAGGATGGTGCGGGCGCGGACGCGCTGGCCGGTCTGGAGGACATGGACGGTGTGCGGGTCCTCGATCACGGCGCGGCTGTTGACCACCTCGACGCCCGAGCGCTCCAGGTTGGTGCGGTAGATGCCCTCGAGCCGGTCGATCTCCTTGTCCTTGTT
The DNA here is from genome assembly GCA_023426505.1 of Pseudomonadota bacterium. Taxonomy (GTDB): domain Bacteria; phylum Pseudomonadota; class Alphaproteobacteria; order Rhizobiales; family Beijerinckiaceae; genus Microvirga. Next base: position 2,905 of record JAFAAP010000191.1, on the reverse strand, counting down.
GCGGATCAGGGTCGCCCAGTCGAAGCGCGCCTCGCCGAGAGACCAACCGAAGCCGGCGGCCTCCTCGAATTCCTGCGGGAAGCGGCTGGCATAGACCATGAGTTTCTTCGGCACGCAGCCGCGGATCACGCAGGTGCCGCCGACCCGGTACTCCTCCGCCACCATGACCTTGGCGCCGTAGCTCGCGGCGATGCGCGCGGCGCGCACGCCGCCGGACCCGGCGCCGATGACGAAGAGGTCCACATCGAACTCACTCATGGTTCTGTCTCCAACCGGGTTTTCTTTAGGGCAAGCATCCACACGACCGCCGCGCCGAGCGCCGCCGCCCACCAGCCCTGCCAGGCGCCGTGGCCGACCAGCGCGACCGATGCGGCGCCGGCGAAGAGCGCGAGCGAGAGGCTCCTGATCATATGGGATTGGCGGCCGAGGTTGCGCAGGAGGAGAAGCAGCACGACCAGGGCCAAGAAGGCGCCGACCGCTCCGAGCTCGATCCAGACCTGCAGCGGCGTGCTGTGGGGATGGCCGATGGCGAGCATCCGGCGCAGTTCCCGCGGGACCTGCCATCGAACCTTGGCCTGCCTCGTGCCTAGGCGCGGGCTCACGCCAAAGCCCGAGCCGACGACCGGCTTCACGCGCACCGCCGCGCCGAAGCTGCGCCAGACGTCCACGCGCTCGCGGGTGTGGTGCTCCGTCATGTGCTCGTGCATGCCGGGCGAGATCAGGCGCTCGCTAATGACGCCGAGGAACGGCGCCGACGCGATGGCCAGGACGCAGGCCGCGGCGGCCAGCCAGCCGGTGACCCGCGGCCGGAGCCACGCGAGGCCGAACACCGGCGCCATGACGACAAGGCCCAGCAGGGCCGCGCCGCTGTCGGAATGCGCCAGAGTGACGCCGAAGACCACGGCGACCCCGATGGCCCAGGCCCAGCCGCGGCGCCCCGAGGTGGCGAGCCAGGTCAGGAGCGGCGGCATCAGGACGAGAAGCGTCAGGGTCGGCCGATTGAAGATGAAGGTGTTCGCGCGCATTCCCAGGGCCTGACGGGCCGCGAGGCCGGTGGTCAGGTCGACCAGGATCAACAGGCAGGCCGCCACGACCGAGCCGGCCAGGAGCCGGAAGGCGCCAGGGGTCATCCGGTCCGGCAGGACCAGGGCGAGGACGAATCCGCAGGCGATCGGAATCCAGAGCTCGCCGAGCGCCGTGACGGAGAGTTCCTTGAAGGGGCTCCAGGCGATCGACACCACCGACCATGCGAGGAACGCCGTCACGGCGATCCCGAGGGGCGAGGCCAGCGCCGAGGCCGCATCGCGCACGAGCTGCCGCAGCCCGCCCTCGGCGGCCACCGCCCCGAGGCAGAACAGGGCGCTCAGCGCCAGGAAGAGCGGGGTCGAGCGATGCGCGATCGCCATGGCGAAGGGCATGACCGCCAGCGCCGTCATCCCGGCCCGCCACAGGGCTTCGGCCAGCCGGAGGCGCAGGTCGGAGACGGGCCGTCCGCTGGAGGCCAGGGGGAGAGTGTTCATGGCGAGGCTCATACGCCAAGGATCAACAACGATAAAGTCGGAAGCTCTCGCGGACGGCTTGCCGCCTTTCAGTTCCGCCTTTACGTTCGCGGCACGACGCGCCCCTTTTTTGGGCGACCAGCGTCTCACGCGTCCGTGGAGGAAACACAAGATGACTCAATTCCGCAAAGGGCTTTGGCGCACCGCCATCGCCGCGGCGGCCGTCGCCGGCTTCGTCGGCACGGCAGCGGCCCAGATGGAGCTCAAGATCATGGCTCCGGCGGCCCCTGGCGGCGGCTGGGACCAGACCGCCCGCTCCATGCAGCAGGCCCTGACGCAGTCCGGCATCGCCAAGAGCGTGCAGGTCACCAACGTGCCGGGCGCCGGCGGCTCGATCGGCATCGCCCAGCTCGTGAACAACTCCAAGGGCGACGGCAACCAGCTCATGGTCATGGGCTACGTGATGGTGGGCGCGCTCCTCACCAACAAGTCGCCGATCACCCTCGACCAGACCACCCCGATCGCGCGCCTGACGGCGGAGTACGAGGCGATCGTGGTGCCGGCCAACTCGCCCATCAAGGACGCCAAGGAACTGGCGGCGGCCATCAAGGCGGATCCTGCCAAGGTGACCTGGGCCGGCGGCTCGGCCGGTGGCGTCGACCACATCGCCGCGGCGCTCTTCGCCAAGGCCGCGGGGGCGGACCCGACCAGGATCAACTACATCCCGTTCTCGGGCGGCGGCGAGGCCCTGGCGGCCATCCTCGGCGGCAAGGTCACGGCCGGCATCTCCGGCTACGGCGAGTTCGAGAGCCAGATCAAGGCCGGCAAGCTGCGCCTGATCGGCCTCACGACCCCGGCCGACAAGGCCACGGCCGATCAGCCCTCGATCAAGGCGCAGGGCGTCGATCTCGAGATCGCCAACTGGCGCGCCGTCGTGGCCCCTCCCAGCATCTCGGCCGACCAGAAGAAGGCCCTGACCGACGCCATGGACAAGATGGCCAAGTCGAAGGAGTGGCAGGAGATCCTCAAGGCCAAGGGCTGGGAGGATGCCTACGTGTCCGGTGACGCCTTCGCCAAGTCCCTGGCCGAAGAGCAGACCCGCACGAAGGAGGTTCTGACCTCGGTGGGTCTGGTCAAGTCGTAAGTCTCCGATTAAAGCGATTCGGGAGGCGCCACGTTTTCCAGCGCGGCGCCTCTTTTTCCAGGAATTGCCATGAGCACATCGTCCCATCGGCGCATCGACGCAGCCGGTCTCGTCATTGCCCTCATTCTCTTGATCCTCGCCGGCCTGGTCTGGTGGGACATGACCAAGCTCCAGATCCTGTCTCCCTACGATCTCGGCCCGAAGGTGATGCCGATCATCGTCTCGGCCGGCCTGGCGATCCTCGCGATCGGCAACGCCATCT
>JAFAAP010000123.1 GCA_023426505.1 Pseudomonadota bacterium | reverse complement strand
GAAGAAAACCATCCTCGCAACGGGCGGCTACGGCCGCACATACTTCTCATGCACGTCCGCGCATACCTGCACGGGTGATGGCAACGCGATGGTGCTCCGGGCGGGCCTGCCGCTGCAGGACATGGAGTTCGTGCAGTTCCACCCGACCGGCATCTACGGCGCGGGCTGCCTCATCACGGAAGGCGCGCGCGGCGAGGGCGGATACCTCACGAACTCCGAGGGCGAGCGCTTCATGGAGCGCTATGCGCCCTCCGCGAAGGACCTCGCGTCCCGCGACGTGGTCTCGCGCGCCATGACCATGGAGATCCGGGCCGGCCGCGGCGTGGGCAAGAACAAGGACCACATCTATCTCCACCTCGACCACCTCGACCCGAAGATCCTGCACGAGCGCCTGCCGGGCATCTCGGAGAGCGCGAAGATCTTCGCCGGCGTCGACGTGACAAAGGAGCCGATCCCGGTCCTGCCGACCGTCCACTACAACATGGGCGGCATCCCGACGAACTATCACGGCGAGGTTCTCACCCTGAAGAACGGCAACCCGGACACGGTGGTGCCGGGCCTGATGGCTCTGGGCGAGGCCGCGTGCGTGTCCGTGCACGGCGCGAACCGCCTCGGCTCGAACTCCCTCATCGACCTCGTGGTGTTCGGCCGGGCGGCCGGCCTGCGCTGCGCTGAAGTTCTGGAGCCGAACGCGCGGCACGCGGACCTGCCGAAGGGCGCCGACGAGCTCGCGCTTTCGCGCCTCGACAAGTTCCGCTATGCCAACGGCTCGACGCCCACCGCCGAGCTGCGCCTCCAGATGCAGAAGACCATGCAGAACAACTGTGCGGTGTTCCGCACCGGCGAGGTGCTGGCCGAGGGCCAGAAGCTCATCCATCAGGTCTGGAACGGCGCTGCCGACATCAAGGTCACGGACCGCTCGCTGATCTGGAACACGGACCTCCTCGAGACGCTCGAGTTCGACAACCTGATCGGGCAGGCGGTCGTCACCATGGAGGGCGCGCTCAACCGTCAGGAATCCCGCGGCGCCCATGCCCGCGAGGACTTCTCCGAGCGCGACGACAAGAACTGGATGAAGCACACCCTGGCGTGGCTCGACGACACCTCCCACAAGGTGACCCTCGATTACAGGCCCGTGCATACCTACACGATGTCGAACGACATCCAGTACATCGAGCCCAAGGCCCGCGTGTACTAAGGAAGAACGTCAAATGGCTCAGTTCACGCTTCCCAAGAACTCCAAGTACACCGAAGGCAAGGCTTGGCCGAAGCCGTCGGGGGCGAGCAACGTCAAGGAATTCCGCATCTATCGCTGGAACCCGGATGACGGCGCCAATCCGCGCATCGACACCTACTACGTCGACCGGGACGATTGCGGCCCGATGGTCCTCGATGCGCTCATCTGGATCAAGAATAACGTCGACTCGACCCTGACCTTCCGCCGGTCCTGCCGCGAAGGCATCTGCGGCTCCTGCGCCATGAACATCATGGGGCAGAACACGCTCGCCTGCACCCTCGGCATGGATGACTGCGACGGGGATACGATCAAGATCTATCCGCTGCCGCACATGCCGGTGCTGAAGGATCTGGTGCCGGACCTCACGAGCTTCTTCGCCCAGCACGCCTCCATCGAGCCCTGGCTGCAGACGCAGACGGCGGAGCCCGAGACGGAGTGGCGGCAGACCCCGGAGGAGCGCTCCAAGCTCGATGGCCTCTACGAGTGCATTCTCTGCGCCTGCTGCACCACCTCGTGCCCGAGCTACTGGTGGAACGGCGACCGGTTCCTGGGCCCCGCGGCGCTGCTCCAGGCCTATCGCTGGCTCATCGATTCCCGCGACGAGTCCACCGGAGAACGCCTCGACAACCTGCATGATCCGTTCCGGCTCTACCGCTGCCACACGATCATGAACTGCGCCAACACCTGCCCGAAGGGCCTGAACCCGGCGAAGGCGATCGCCGAGATCAAGAAGATGATGATCGCCCGAGTCGTATAAGGCAAAGGTCGGCCTAGCCGACTAATATTGCAATATTGTATCTCTCCGGATATGGGCGAACGGTCCATGTCCGGAGATCTTCATGCATATCGTGGCCGCCATCCTGTCGATCCTGGGCGCTGCCGCCTTCTGGTTCTACCGGATGCGCGCCGCCGGACAGGTCCTCTCCGAGGTCGGAGATGCCGCCCAGCACATTCGCGGCGCCTACCGCCGCAAACGCTTCCGCAACAAGGTCGAAAGCTCTCCCGTCGCGGCCGTTGACGATCCCGCGGCGGCCGCCACCGCTTTCCTGATTTCCCTAGCGGCCTCCCGTGGATCGCTCACGCCGGAAGCCGAGGCCGCCATCAAGGCGCAAATGCGGAACGTGATGGCAGTGCCCAACATCGAGGATCTGTTCGTCTTCGCCCGCTGGGTGGCCGATCATGTTCACGACCCGGGCGATCTTTCGCTCCGCTTTTCGAAGCTCTGGATCGGCCACCTGCAGCCGGCAGAACGGGCGGAGCTCTACGACATGGCCTCCGCGATCGCTGCGGTGGACGGCGAACCCACGGATCTCCAGATCGGCTGCCTGCGCGCGCTGCATGTGCGGCTCGGCTTGACTCGGCCGTGACTGTTGCCATTTCACGGTTCCCTGTTAGGACAGCGGACCTGAGGATTGGGTCCGCAAGGAAAGAGGATCAGATGAGTCGTCACGTTCTTGCCGTCGCTGCCACCCTGTGCACCGTTCTGGCGCTCGGCGCATGCTCCTCCGCCAGGCTCGGAGGCTTCGGCTCCTCTCCCGTCCGCAGCGCTGCTGCCGCGCCTGCACCGCTGGCGCAGGAACCCGTGGAGGCGGTTCCGTCCGGGCCCGTGACCTCGTCGCCGCTGCCGCCCATCGACGGCCAGCCCCTGCCGCCCGTAGCCGGGGCGCCAGGCTCCCCCTCCGGAACCGAAGTCGCCGGCCTGCCGCCCGCCGCCGCACCCGCGCCGGCTCCGGCCGCGACGAGCCGCACCGCCATGGTCGGCAACTGGACCGCGCGCGACGCATCTGGCGGCACCTGCCGGGTGCAGCTCTCCAGCACCCCGGCGCTCGACCTCTACCGCGCTTCGGCCTCCGGCTGCTCCAACCAGGACCTTTCGCGCGTCAATGCCTGGGACTATCGCGACGGGGAGGTCTACCTCTACCAGACCGGCGGCTCCGTCGCGGCGCGCCTGCGCGGCTCGTCCGGCTCGCTCAACGGCGTGCTCGCCAAGTCCGGCGCGCCTCTTTCCATGGGACGATAAGGCGTTTGCGCTGAAGCGATGGCCGCAGTATCGGTCGTCCCGTGAACGACATTCATCTCTCATCCCCGCGCTCCATCACGGCCCGTTATGATGCTCTCGTAGCGGCGGGCGCCATCGAGCGGGATCCCGCGCAGGTCGCCCTCCTGCGGCACCTGGAAGCGCTTGCCGAAAGCCTCGGCGAGCTGCGCCTCGCCCGCAAGACCAGCGCCCTCGGCTGGATCTTCGGCAAGCGCAAGAGCCCGGCGCCCCCGAAGGGCCTCTATGTCTGGGGTTCCGTCGGTCGCGGCAAGACCATGCTGATGGACCTGTTCTTCGAGGCGCTGCCGGTCAGGCGCAAGCGCCGGGTCCACTTCCATGCCTTCATGTCCGACGTGCACGAGCGGATCCACACGTGGCGCCAGAAGCTGAAGGCCGGGGAGGTAAGGGGGGACGATCCCATCGCGCCCGTCGCCGAAGCCCTCGCCGGCGAGGCGTGGGTTCTCTGCTTCGACGAGTTCACCGTCACGGACATCGCCGACGCGATGATCCTCGGGCGTCTCTTCACGGCGCTCTTCGCTCACGGGGTCGTGGTGGTCGCCACCTCCAACGTCGAGCCCGACCGTCTCTACGAAGGCGGCCTGAACCGCACCCTGTTCCTGCCCTTCATCGGTCTCCTGAAGGAGCGCATGAGCATCGTGCGGCTCGACGCCCGCACGGATTTCCGTCTCGAGAAGCTGGCCGGCAGCCCCGTCTTCTACACGCCGGCCGACACCCGCTCGCACGAGGCGCTGAGCCAGTCCTTCCGCAGGCTTACGGGCAAGTCTCACGGGGAGCGCGTCGTTCTCACGGTCAAAGGTCACCCGGTCGAGGTGCCGCAGGCCGCCGGCGGCGTCGCGCGCTTCACCTTCGCGGATCTCTGCTCGAAGCCCCTCGGGGCTGCCGACTACCTGATGCTCGCCGAGGAGTTCCACACGATCATCCTGGAAGACATCCCGTGCATGAACTTCGACCGCCGCAACGAGGCGAAGCGGTTCATCATGCTCATCGACGCGCTCTACGACGCTCACGTGAAGCTGCTGGCCTCCGCCGAGGCCGAGGCGCCGGAACTCTACTCGGCCGAAACGGGGCGTGAGGTCTTCGAGTTCGACCGCACCGTCTCGCGCCTCATCGAGATGCGCTCGGAGGAATATCTCGCCCTGCCGCACGGACGGCTCGATTCCGCCGATTCCGGCCAGTCGACGGGGCTCGTGGAGACATGAAGCGGCTCAGGAGTGGTCAGTCCCGGTTCTCGGACAGCGCCGTTCCGCCCGACAGCCGCCTTCTCGCCATCGCGGCCGACCATCTGAAGCGCTTCGGACCGCGCCAGATCACGGTCGTCGATATCGCCGATGCGGCCGGCATGACGCATGCCAACGTCTACCGCTACTTCCCATCGAAGGCGGCTCTCATCGACGCGGTCGCCGGGCAATGGCTCAAGCGGCTGGAAACCATCGTCGCAGACATCGCCGACGCACCCGATCCGGCCGACGACAAGCTGGAGCGTCTGATCCAGGCCTGGGCGCAGACCCATCGCGATCTCTTGGTCGAGGACCGTCACCTGTTCGACGTCTACTGCGCGGCTACGGAGACCTCGCGGGCGCTCGTCCGCAAGCACCGCACCCGGATGCGGCAGCTGATCGAGCGGGTCGTGGACGAGGGGATCGCGACGGGAAAATTCGAGCCCCGGGACCGGGAGCGCGCCCTCGGCTTCATCAGCGATGCGGCCTATCGGTTCATTAATCCTTTGGCTGTACGTCTCGATGCGGAGGTGCCGAAAGACATCCTCAATCACCGGCTCGGCGCCATGATCCGGGTCGTTCAGCGGGCCCTCGCCAACGGAATTTTGTGACATAAATTACATTTTGCAGAAAATGTAACATCAAAATTTGAAGTTGGTTACGGGATATAAGTCGCTGATATCGTAAATAAAATTGTCGTAGATAGGATGTTGCTCCCGGTCCAGGGGTCGCAAGGTGTTACGCATTAACCTTTTGCTGGCTTGAAGCAGACCCATTTCTGAGTCAAACAGCGGCCACTCGAAAAGGCTCCCGCCTTCCCCCTCAGCAAGGACATATCCATGGCCCGTCATAAGATCGCGCTCATCGGTGCTGGCCAGATCGGCGGTACTCTCGCCCATCTCGCCGGCTTGAAGGAACTCGGCGACGTCGTTCTCTTCGACATCGCGGAAGGCATTCCTCAGGGCAAGGGCCTCGACATCGCCGAGTCCGCCCCGGTGGACGGCTTCGACGCCAAGTACAAAGGCGCGAACGACTATTCGGCCATCGAAGGCGCCGACGTGATCATCGTGACGGCAGGCGTGCCGCGCAAGCCCGGCATGAGCCGCGACGACCTGATCGGCATCAACCTGAAGGTCATGGAAGCAGTTGGCAACGGCATCAAGCAATATGCGCCAAACGCCTTCGTGATCTGCATCACCAACCCGCTCGACGCGATGGTGTGGGCGCTGCAGAAGTTCTCCGGCCTCAAGCCCGAGAAGATCGTCGGCATGGCCGGCGTGCTCGACTCGGCCCGCTTCCGCCACTTCCTGGCCGAGGAGTTCAACGTGTCGGTCAAGGACGTGACCGCCTTCGTGCTCGGCGGCCACGGCGACGACATGGTCCCGCTGGTGCGCTACTCCACGGTCGCCGGCGTTCCGCTGCCCGACCTCGTCAAGATGGGCTGGACCACGCAGGAGAAGCTCGACGCCATGGTCGAGCGCACCCGAAAGGGCGGCGGCGAGATCGTCAACCTGCTCAAGACGGGCTCCGCCTTCTACGCTCCGGCAGCCTCCGCGATCGCGATGGCCGAGAGCTACCTCAAGGACCAGAAGCGCGTCCTCCCCTGCGCGGCCTATCTCTCCGGCCAGTACGGCGTGAACGGCATGTTCGTCGGCGTGCCGATCGTGATCGGCGAGAACGGCGTCGAGCGCATCGTCGAGGTCGAGTTCTCCGCAGACGAGAAGGCGATGTTCGAGAAGTCCGTCGCCTCGGTGCAGGGCCTCATCGACGCCTGCAAGCAGATCAACTCGACCCTCGCTTAATCATCGAACGTCATGGCCGGCTTCGTGCCGGCCATCCACGCCTTCAGCCGCTGACGCGGAGAGAAACGAATGAACATCCATGAATATCAAGGCAAAGCGGTCCTGAAGGAATTCGGCCTGCCTGTCTCCCGCGGCAAAGCCATCTTCTCCGCTGACGAGGCGGAAGCCGCTGCCAAGGAGCTCGGCGGCCCGCTTTGGGTCGTGAAGTCCCAAATTCACGCAGGCGGTCGCGGCAAGGGCAAGTTCAAGGAGGCCGAGGCCGGCGAGAAGGGCGGCGTGCGCCTCGCCAAGTCGGTCGACGAGGTGAAGCAGTTCGCGCAGCAGATGCTGGGCCGCACCCTCGTGACCATCCAGACGGGCGAAGCCGGCAAGCAGGTCAACCGCCTGTACATCGAGGACGGCTCGGACATCGAGACCGAGTTCTACCTGTCGATGCTGGTCGACCGCGAGACCGGGCGCATCGCCTACGTGGTCTCGACCGAAGGCGGCATGGACATCGAGCAGGTCGCCCACGACACCCCTGAGAAGATCCTCACCTTCTCGGTCGACCCAGCGACCGGCGTGATGCCCCATCACGGCCGCACCGTCGCCAAGGCGCTAGGCCTGAAAGGTCCGCTCGCGAAGGAAGCCGAGGACCTCGTGACGAAGCTCTACACGGCCTTCGTCGCCAAGGACATGTCGATGCTCGAGATCAACCCGCTGATCGTCACCAAGGATCAGCACCTCAAGTGCCTCGACGCGAAGATCTCGTTCGACTCGAACGCTCTCTACCGTCACCCCGAGGTGATGGAGCTGCGCGACATCACCGAGGAGGACGAGAAGGAGATCGAGGCGTCCAAGTACGACCTCGCCTACATCGCCCTCGACGGCACCATCGGCTGCATGGTCAACGGCGCCGGCCTCGCCATGGCGACCCTCGACATCATCAAGCTCTACGGCGAGGAGCCGGCGAACTTCCTTGATGTCGGCGGCGGCGCCTCCGAGGAGAAGGTCACGGCGGCGTTCAAGATCATCACGGCCGACCCGAACGTGAAGGGCATCCTGGTCAACATCTTCGGCGGCATCATGAAGTGCGACGTCATCGCCCGTGGCGTGATCGCGGCCGTGAAGGCGGTCGGCCTGCAGGTTCCGCTGGTGGTGCGCCTCGAGGGCACCAACGTGGAGGAGGGCAAGCAGATCATCCGCGAGTCAGGCCTCAACGTCATCCCGGCGGACGACCTCGACGACGCCGCCCAGAAGATCGTCAACGCCGTGCGCGGCGGGAAGTAAGGTTTCGAGCTGATGTCCATCCTGATCGACAAGAACACCAAGGTGATCTGCCAGGGCTTCACCGGCAAGAACGGCACCTTCCACTCCGAGCAGGCCATCGCCTACGGCACCAAGATGGTCGGCGGCACGTCGCCCGGCAAAGGCGGCTCCACCCACCTCAACCTGCCCGTCTTCGACACGGTCATGGAAGCGCGCGAGAAGACCGGAGCCGACGCCTCCGTCGTCTATGTGCCGCCTCCGGGCGCGGCCGACGCGATCTGCGAGGCGATTCAAGCCGAGATCCCGCTGATCGTCTGCATCACGGAAGGCATCCCGGTGCTCGACATGGTGCGCGTGAAGCGCGCGCTCGAAGGCTCCAAGTCGCGCCTCATCGGGCCGAACTGCCCGGGCATCGTGACGGCCGGTGAATCGAAGATCGGCATCATGCCGGCCAACATCTTCAAGCCCGGCTCCGTCGGCATCGTGTCGCGCTCCGGCACGCTCACCTACGAGGCTGTGTTCCAGACCACCAACGAGGGCCTCGGACAGACGACGGCGGTCGGCATCGGCGGCGACCCGGTCAAAGGCACCGAGTTCATCGAGATGCTCGACATGTTCCTGTCGGATCCGAAGACCGAGTCGATCGTCATGATCGGCGAGATCGGCGGATCGGCCGAGGAAGAGGCGGCCGAGTTCATCGCCCGCGAGGCCAAGAAGGGCCGCAAGAAGCCGATGGTCGGCTTCATCGCCGGCCGCACGGCTCCTCCCGGACGCCGCATGGGCCATGCCGGCGCCATCATCTCCGGCGGCAAGGGCGGCGCGGAAGACAAGATCGCCGCCATGGAGGCCGCGGGCATCCGCGTGTCCCCGTCCCCGGCTCGCCTCGGCAAGACCCTCGTCGAGGTTCTGAAGGGCCAATAAGCACACGAGGCCGCCCCCTCATCCGGGGCGGCCGTTCCGCAGATTTGGATTGAGCATTGCCATGGCACGCCAAGACGCCAACGAAACCTTTCTCAACACCGCCTTCCTCTACGGGGCAAACGCGCCGTACATCGAGGACCTCTACGCCCGGTACGAGCAGGATCCCGCTTCGGTCGACGCCGAGTGGCAGGCCTTCTTCGGCGCGCTGAGGGACGACAAGCAGGCGGTTGAGCAGAACGCCCGCGGCGCCTCCTGGAAGAAGCCGAACTGGCCGATCCATGCCAATGGCGAACTCGTTTCCGCCCTCGACGGCAACTGGACCAAGGTCGAGAAGGCCGTCGGCGACAAGATCAAGGCCAAGGCACAGGCCAAGGGCGCCGAGATCAGCCAGGAGCAGGTCCTGCAGGCGACCCGGGACTCGGTGCGCGCCATCATGCTCATCCGCGCCTACCGGGTCCGCGGCCACCTGCACGCCAACCTCGATCCGCTCGGCATCAACCCGCGCCCGAACGACCAGGAGCTGCATCCCTCCCATTACGGCTTCACGGAAGCCGACTGGGACCGCAAGATCTTCCTCGACAACGTGCTCGGCCTCGAATTCGGCACGATCCGCGAGATCGTCGCGATCCTCGAGCGCACCTACTGCCAGACGCTGGGCGTCGAGTTCATGCACATTTCGGATCCGACCGAGAAGGCCTGGATCCAGGAGCGCATCGAAGGGCCCGATAAGGAGATCACCTTCACCCGAGAGGGCAAGCGCGCGATCCTCAACAAGCTCGTCGAGGCGGAAGGATTCGAAAAGTTCCTCGACCTGAAGTACACCGGCACCAAGCGCTTCGGTCTCGATGGCGGCGAGTCGCTCATCCCGGCGCTCGAGCAGATCATCAAGCGCGGCGGCAATCTCGGCTGCAAGGAGATCGTGTTCGGCATGGCCCATCGCGGCCGCCTCAACGTGCTGACGCAGGTCATGGGCAAGCCGCACCGGGCGCTGTTCCACGAGTTCAAGGGCGGTTCCTTCGCGCCCGATGACGTGGAGGGCTCGGGCGACGTGAAGTACCATCTCGGCGCGTCCTCCGACCGCACCTTCGACGGCAACAACGTCCATCTCTCGCTGACCGCCAACCCGTCCCATCTCGAGATCGTCGATCCCGTGGTGTTGGGCAAGGTGCGCGCCAAGCAGGACCAGCACGGCTGCACTCCGGACAACCGCACCGCCGTCATGCCGCTCCTCATCCACGGCGACGCCGCCTTCGCGGGCCAGGGCGTGGTGGCGGAGTGCCTCGGTCTCTCGGGCCTGCGCGGCCACCGCACCGGCGGCTCGATCCACGTCATCATCAACAACCAGATCGGCTTCACCACCGATCCGCGCTTCTCGCGTTCCTCGCCCTATCCGTCCGATGTCGCCAAGATGGTCGAGGCGCCGATCTTCCACGTGAACGGCGACGATCCGGAAGCGGTGGTCTTCGCCGCGAAGGTCGCGACCGAGTACCGGCAGAAGTTCCAGAAGCCGGTCGTGATCGACATGTTCTGCTACCGCCGCTTCGGCCACAACGAGGGCGACGAGCCGGCCTTCACACAGCCGCTCATGTACCGCAAGATCCGGTCGCATCCATCGATCCTGGAGCTCTACTCCAAGAAGCTCCTGGCCGAGGGCGCGGTCACCGAGGCCGACATCGACGAGATGAAGAGCGCTTGGCGCTCTAAGCTCGACACCGAGTTCGACATCGCTTCGAGCTACAAGCCCAACAAGGCCGACTGGCTCGATGGCCGTTGGGCCGGGCTCAAGGCCGTCCGTGAGGACGCCGACGATCCGCGCCGCGGCCAGACGGGCGTTTCGGCCGAGACCCTGAAGGACATCGCCAAGGCGCTGACCTCCGTGCCCGAGGGCTTCCACGTCCACCGCACGATCCAGCGCTTCCTCGACAACCGCAAGAAGATGATGGAGACCGGCGAGGGGATCGACTGGGCCATGGCCGAGGCGCTCGCCTTCGGGTCGCTCCTGCTCGAGGGCCACCGCGTGCGCCTTTCCGGCCAGGACGTGGAGCGCGGCACCTTCTCGCAGCGCCATTCGGTGCTGACCGACCAGGAGAACGAGGAGCGCTACACGCCCCTCAACCACATCCGTGAAACCCAAGCCCGCTACGAGGTCATCAACTCGATGCTCTCCGAGGAGGCGGTGCTCGGCTTCGAGTACGGCTACACCCTCTCCGAGCCCAACGCGCTGACCCTCTGGGAGGCGCAGTTCGGCGACTTCGCCAATGGCGCCCAGGTGGTGTTCGACCAGTTCATCTCGTCGGGCGAGCGCAAGTGGCTGCGCATGTCGGGCTTGGTCTGCCTGCTGCCGCACGGCTACGAGGGTCAGGGTCCGGAGCACTCCTCCGCCCGTCTCGAGCGCTGGCTGCAGATGTGCGCCGAGGACAACATGCAGGTGGCGTACTGCTCGACCCCGTCGAACTATTTCCACATCCTGCGCCGTCAGCTGAAGCGCGAGTTCCGCAAGCCGCTGATCCTGATGACGCCGAAGTCCCTGCTGCGCCACAAGCGCTGCGTCTCGACGCTGGCCGAGATCTCGGAGGGCACGTCCTTCCACCGCGTGCTGCAGGATGACGCCCAGCGCGGCACCGACGGCACCAAGCTGGTGAAGGACGACAAGATCCGTCGCGTCGTGATCTGCACCGGCAAGGTCTACTACGACCTTCTGGAGGAGCGCGAGAAGCGGGGCATCGACGACGTCTACCTGATGCGCGTCGAGCAGCTCTATCCGTTCCCGGCGAAGTCGCTGGCGGCGGAGCTCTCCCGCTTCAAGAAGGCCGATGTGGTGTGGTGCCAGGAGGAGCCGAAGAACATGGGCTCCTGGACCTTCGTCGAGCCCTATCTCGAATGGGTGCTGGGCCATGCCGGCTCGAAGTCGAAGCGGCCGCGCTATGTCGGCCGCCCGGCCTCGGCCGCCACGGCCACGGGCCTGATGTCCAAGCACATGGCCCAGCTCAACGCC
>JAFAAP010000098.1 GCA_023426505.1 Pseudomonadota bacterium | reverse complement strand
AACCGCGATGTTGCGGTTCACGCGTGCTCCCTGGCCTGTCCGGGGGATGGGGCCAGCACCCTGACAGGCCAGGGAACAATAACTGGTTCTGCGCCGTCCTGCAGCAGGACAAGGGCCGTACCTCGGGCGGATCACGCAACTTCCTCTCAGCTTACCGAGAAGCGCCACGCAGTTTCGCTGCAGGTCGGTTACGGAACTGCTCACAATTGGCTACGGCTTGTTTACCGCGTTCGTTGCATTGTGAGTGCAACGGGCACGTTGCATATCAGTTTATTGCTGTGTTCTGCCGAACGCAGCTTACGCCTTGGCCGCGGGTCTCGACTCCCCTTGGCCGGGGCGTTGTCTTTTCTGCCGTTGACGACATCCTGCTGCCGACGCAGGATCAAGATCTGTGGTCGAAGGGTCGCGGCAGCTCATGGCCGGTGATGCTCCCACAGGCAAGGCCCTGGATGTTCCCCATCCGGGGCTTTTGCTTGTCCGGGCCTGGCGGAAGGCCTCTTATCGAACAGGCGGCTCCGGCAGTTCTGGATTTCAGCGGTGAAGTCGACTGCAGGAGCTAGCGCATTCCATGAAGAGCCGGGCAGGCGTCTCTGAATTGAGCGAAGTCCTTTTTCGGATCAGGGCGGGGGAGTTCCAGGCTGAGACCTGTCCCCTGTGCTCTGATGGCTCGTGCGGTCACCAGAGCCTCAATCACAGCGGTGCTCACTGAAGTCTCATACATCCATTCCTCGTTATGGAAGTTGAAGCCGATGCTGACCTCCGGGCCAATCTCGAACGCTTTGCCGTCGATAACGAGCTTCGCGCTGGGAACCTGGTTGCGGCTGATAGCGCGGCCCAACTGCTGATGATCCACTGGACTTAGCATAAGCCTCACTCCATCAGCACTCAGACAGGTGAACATCGCGGAAGTGTAAATGTTCTGGCGAGCCGGGTCCTTGAACAAGAGGCCAATCTTGAGTTGGTCCTCAGAGAGGCTCCAAACGGTGGCAGTTCGTAGATCGAGAGCACAAGCCGGACTAGTCGATAGGTCAAGAAGAACTGACACTGCCCCAATAGCCCACCTTTGTAGGCAACTTCTCTGCATGTGATCTGCCTCAAGCGAAGGTAAAGCCTTATAGCTCTCACGCTCGTGAGACAATTGTCCTGATAATTCGCAGAACACGCAGTATGGAACAGGGTTAGCGGCCATCGCGCAGGCCGAGCGGCGGCGCGGGTGTCAGGACCTGTGATTGCCAAGGATTGGCCCAACTTGGCGGTTAACCAGTGATCATGTCGGACCCGAGCCTTCCACCACTTGATCAATCGATCGAGGAGACGATTGAGCTGGCCAACCAAGTCCTAGAGCAGACCCGCGCTGAAATCGCTCGCTCGCGGGCTTTGAGCCAAGCCGAAGCTGAACTTGTGGAGTCAATCGAACGCATGGTCGAGGATCATGACGGCTGCGCGCCCGTGTGATGAGGCCGGATCAGTCGATACCCTCGCTTAACCATGCAGGGGTACAAAGCTGACGGGCCGCGGTGTGTATCAGGCTCGCTTACACAGAATCTCGCTCGAAGCTCAGTCGAGCGGGGTTTCTTCATGGACTGTTAACCATACTGCAGCGACCATGCTCTGGCTGATCGATGCGGCTCAAAGATCAGCACTCTCCTCCAAAGCAGTCGGGGCGCGGATGTACCGCCTCGATCTGCTGTAGGGATGTGAGAGGCGGAGCGCGGTAACAGTCGCGTAACCACAACTACATGCGAGCTTGATCCGATCCAGGCATGGCGCGTTCCTCCTCTGCCTGAACGGGAGAGGACTGCCATGACCATTCTCGATCCGATCACCGGAAACCTCGTCACGATCGACACCTCGAGCAGACCACGCCGATGAGGCGCTGGAGGCGGTTGCGCGGGCGAAGCGGCGGCGGGGCTATCTGGATTTGTGAGGATGGGCTGGAACGCCAGAAGTAATTAGACCATCGGACCAAAAGGCGGATCCACGACGCCCATCCCTCTCCGCTGGGCAGACGTGGAGAACCAAGCGGGTCCGACAAATCGTCCGATGCTCTAGTCGGCCCTGAACAATGCCGTTTGATCAGGCGGCGATTGGCTTCCAGCGTTCGTGGGCAGTATCCTATGGTGCGGATGAACTCATCAGGGCTGCCAGGAACCAAGCGACAACAAGCCTGAGCCAGTTCAGGACCAGCCGCAGATTGTGCCCGGCGGGCACGAGCAGGGCGTTGATCGCATCGCCGGCTGCTCCGAGCAGGTTATTCCGTCCCAATCGCCCGTCCACCTTCATGTGCCCGATCATCGGCTCGATCGCGGACCGCCGTCGCAGCTCCCGCCTGATGGTGGGCGTGAGCCCCCGCCGCTGTCGCGAGATGAACACGCGCTCCTTGTGCGCATAGGCGTGTCCGCGGTAGCCCAGGTCGACGTAAATGCGATCCGGCTCAACCCCACTCAGGACCACAACCTGGTCCACGGTAGCGCTGAGCGTATGGCCATCATACGGATTGCCTTCCAGCGCCTTGGAGGCGAACACGAAGCTCTCCCGGTTCGTCACCGCCAGCGCGACCTTGGAGCCGAACTCATACGGCCGATGCGCTTTGCCCTTGGCGATGCACACCACCTCTGGGGCGTGGAGGCTGTAGAGCTTGTTCTTGCTCGTACGCTCCTGCGTCAGAAGGCGCTCTGTGAGGCCGAGTAGAGGAGCAAACCGGATCGAGAGCTCCACATCCCCGGCGACTTTGCGGGCGACATCGCGGTACACGCGTCCGAGATAGGTCTTCAGCCGCTTCAGTTCGCGGCGCATGCGCCGCATCTGGCGGGCATGGGCATAGCGACCGACCTGCACGGCTGCGCGTTTGGCCAGACGGGTGTGGGCCTGACGCAGCTCGAGGCCATGCCGCTTGGCCTGCCGCACCAGCGCCTGCAAGGCCTTCAGATACAGCTTCGCGTCGGTGGGATGGGTAATGGCCTTGGGCTGCACGGTGGTGTCGACGCTGATCCGCTCCAGGCTCGACGACCGCACGGCGCCGCTCTCCAGCCCGGCCTGGATCGTCTCAGCTAGCAGTGTCTCCAGTCCCTCGGGTCCGAGCCGTTTGCGCCAGCGCGTCAGTGAGTTCGGATCGCAGGGCAACTCATGCTGGAAGTACTCACAGCCACAGAACCATTGGTCATACGGGTTCTCGATCCAGCGCTGCACCACCGCCTCATCGGACAGGTTGAAGGTGTGCTGGAGATACGACAGCCCCACCATCAGCCGGGTGGGTTTGGCGGGCCGGCCGAGCGGGCGATAGAAGCGGCCGAACTCCTGATCGAACCTGTCCCAGTCAATCAGACCGGCCAGGCGAAAGAGCTCGTGACGGTGATCGAGGATCTGGTCGAGGCGGCTGCGGTAGAGGTCGCCGGAGCTCGGTCCCGTTGGCTTGGGTCCCATGGAAATACACCAGCTTTGAGCGGGTCAGCACCCAGGAGCTGGCATTTTACAATGCTTCGTGACGGCGAAGCATCCTTCTGTCCCAACAAGTTGTGGGTTGTTCAGGGCCGACTATGTAGGCTCTTCCGCCTTATCGGGCGCCGCAAGATGGGGCTGAGCGATGTTAGTTGGGCTCCTCATTGCCGTCTCATCCAGCCTCTCCTGACCTGACCGCTCGGCCCAAACGCTGCCTCTGCGGCGTCGCAGGCTCGCCTCTCCGGCATCCTCGAAAGCATCATCGCATAGCGGGACAGGCGGTCGTCGAAGAAGCGCGCGTACGGCCCGCCGTCCTGCCAATCCTCTGGCTTGAGATCCAGGGAGGAGAACCGGCTCCGGACCTCCGCAACGTCAAGCTGCCATGACGGGCACTTGGTCGTCAGCATCCTTGCTGCAACATAGTCATCCAGAGCAGACTGGCGGGGATCCGATGTCTGCGCTCCGGCTCCTGACGACAAAGCGAGAATGGGCAGAGCCGCGGCCACGCGCAGGCCAGCCATTCGAAAGCAGGGCGCCTGCGCTATCACCCAGCAGCGCATCAGATTTGGCTTGGGCTCAGCACCCTCATTGCAGCACCACAACTGGGACAAACGCCCACTGCCGGGGACGCAATCTCCTCAACCCCACCACATTGCGGGCAGCCTTTGAGAGCCGGGATGAGCGTGCCTCCCATGCGCTGTGGGCACACGGGGAAAAGCTGCATCGCCCGGTCAGACATGACGGTCATCAGAACCTCCTGTCCATCGTCCAACTATAGCTTTTGTCCGCTCCGGCTGCCGTGCGGCACAGCACCAATGGCTCACGTTCCTGATGAATTTTGTTCAGGAGAGCGCTCCCCTCTTCCCTCACGCAGGACCAGCGTTATCCAGCCCTCCGCGATGACCACAGACAGGAATGATGCTCGATGCATTCTGCGCTCGTGTGACCTTCCCGATACAGCCACAGCTGAGCAAATTAGGCAGATAGCGGCGTCGCCTGAAACCGTTGTGGGCGTTCTAAGTTAATTTTCCGACCAATCTGAATATATTGAAGGTATTTGTCGTGAAGCAGACAGAAATCACAGCGCCTCTCTTTACTCCTCTACCTGCCGCAGAACTCACGCGTGCGTCCGTCAGATTTCTCATTTCGGTTGTCACTCTGATCGGGGTCAGCCTTCTGCTGGCTAGCCTCTAAGGACCGCGTCGTCGACGCCTGCTGAGACCCGTGGATTAACCGATGGATTGCGGGTTGCCTTCAGAGGGTGTTCATCGCCCTCCCACTGAGAGGCACCTTGGGGAGGGCCCCGATTTGGTAGGGCAGGGGGCTGTGCCATGATGACAGGCTTCCTGTGACGCTCAGGCAGCCTGCGTGGACAATCAGCAGACCATCGCGAACGGATTGGCCTCTGTCTCCTTGGCCTGCGGGGCTTTGATCTTCGACCGCTCGGCAGGGCCGACCCCAGCTTGTTGAGCACGGTCACAAGCACCGCCACGCGGCGGGTGGAGCTATGGCGGAATGTGGGTGATGACGGTGTGAGAGAGGCGACGTATCGAGGCGGGTGTCGAGCCTGCCAGAACCTCTTCGAGAGAGCGATACGCCATGAACGAGACTACCACCATTGTCCGCC
>JAFAAP010000096.1 GCA_023426505.1 Pseudomonadota bacterium | reverse complement strand
GGTCGGGCTGCCAGCGTAGGTTCAGCGGAGCCCGCCCGAAGCCCTCTCGGTAACGCGGCCGCAGGCGCTCACGTTCGATCGCCACCACCCACTCGAAATCCAAGTTGGCAAGATTGTCGAGGCCGTCATGCTGTCCTCATTCGGGAAGATGCCCACCACATCGGCCCGCCGTTTGAGCTCCTTGTTCGGTCATTGGGGTTCCTTCAGTTGGGGTGCAGTCGAGCAACTCCACCATAGCCGGTTCTCCCAATGACCACCTCATCCCAGAACCCGGCACATCAGCAAATTTCCACCACTAGCGCCGACTCTACCAGCGTCTCCGCGCATTGTTCGCGGGGCGACATAACCGGATGAACTCTCGCGCGACTATGCCCTTGCCCGTGCAGCCAATGTTTTACGCCACTCCAATGCGGTGTTGTTCCGCCACATGACGACGAGCCGAGAAACGCACGCCGCCATAGTTAGCCCCACACCGCCGCGCCACCAGCCCATGTCCCCAGACGAAAGATCTAACCAGCCTGTCAGATTGCGAGTCGGCTCCTCAATGGGAAGCAGGAGGAAGTACGACACAAGCAACACGAGGATGGCAGTCAGTCCTGCTGCAACGTATTTCATCCCACCCATACACATCCTCAGGTCCCGCCAATGTACCCTGTGTTGAATCAACCAGAGCATGATCGATCCAGCATGGTTAACGAATGCCTGCGGGAAATTTCATCCCTTCACAGGAGAGTTGCACCCAGTCACCTACGCGCGCTCCGGCGGTCGATGCTACTGAATGCATTTCCATTGGCGTCATCAGGTCGGATGTAGACTGCTCCACTATCCGGTCCTGCCACCAAATGCTGTCATTGATCCAAGTGGCTCTACGCTTCCATCTGTCTCCCATCGCCAGCCTGATCCCTCTTGCCTTTGGATCCGTGTCTTTAACAGCCGCCGGCGTCCGCTTGTGGACGGTGTCGTGCTCGTCGGTCGGCGGGAGGCGCTCTGCTTTGATTCCTTCTGACTGAACTGAGCATCTCCTTCTTTCTTTGAATCTGTATTGTGGGTGTCGGAAATTTTTTTCGCTCCATCTGCAAGCTGCGCAACGGTTTCAGCCTTGTTTCGTTGAAGCGGACGGGCCTCAACTAACTCGGTCAAATACAGCGTTGTCCGCCCTCTACGGTCTGGTGCGGACCGCACGAGAAAGCCAGCTTGCTCAAGTAGCCGGAAGTGGTTCTGGATGGTGCGCGAGGTTACGCCGAGGTCGGCAGCTAGCCACGAGGTGCAGGTCGTGTGCTGGCGGCCGCGTCCGCAACGGGAGATCAAGTAGGCGAGGGTGGTGATCGCCCCAGTGCTCAGGAATGGGTGCGTAAGGACATCGGTGCTGAACCTCCGGATGTATCGGCTGAAAGAGCACCGACGCCGGGACAGGCGCATCCGTCTCGTCACCGTCGGCGCCCTCGGCTTCCGCTCTCGAGGAGCAGGTTCACTGTTGGGCAGGCCGTGATAAGCGGCAACGTGCTCTGCCGTCCATCTGCCTTCACGGATGCCCTGTTCCGCCAAGGCTGCCTGCCGTTCATGGGGAACGGCTGCAAGGGCTCTGAGGAGTTCCAAGGATGGGTTCATTGCTGCTCGGGTCGTGTGAAGCCAAGCCATTGAGCGCCAGCGGTTGCAGGATAGGTCAAATCACGACATGAACTGCGGTAGGTCCCACGTGCGGGAGCGGTAGGTTTGGCGTGCAGGGTAGGGAGGTTTGGGACGAACCTGCTGTAGGTTTGGCATGCACTTCAGGTTGCCCGCACCTGAGACCTACCGCTCCAAGAGACGGAATCGGTAGGTATCGCATCCGCTCCTAGTAGGTCTGGGATGCACTCGGCCCCGAGGCCGTGGCTGTAGCGGTCAACTGCATCCTAAACCTACTGCCAGATGGAGTGTCGGTGGGCCTGGGATGCGCTCAGCCATGCGGATGCCGCCAAGCTTTCAGAGACTTGCTGATGCCACCTTCCAAGGAAAGGACGCCCGGAGCTATTGGCGGTAGGTCTGGCGTGCAGTTTGGGAAGCCATTGAGCATAAAGGGCTTCTGATTCTCGTTTGATACCCGCGGCTGGGAGCCTTGGCGGCCAGTGGCTCCATAACTGCACGCCAAACCTACTGTGACTGCTTCTGAAACCTACTGCGTCTGCACGCCAAACCTACCGACGTCAGCGTATAAGAGTCCGAAACGCAACGATTCATCTTTGCCGAATCTGACGGCATGAATACTGTTCCGGTGCTCGAATAATGAGACTGCGCATGGCAAAGACTCCGAAGCTGAGGCCTATCATCCACGACCCCCTCCAGGGGGAATTCTGGGTCACGGATGATGCGAGAGTGGCGAACACAATCTCCCTTTGGGACGTCGCCCCACGCTCGATCCCAGCTAAGGCGCCGGACGAACTCAAGGACGGCAACTACCTAAAGACTTTGGAACGGACGTTCACCCTTGCCGGGAATGTCTACCAGGTCATGGTCAGACCGGCCCGGTTCAAGGACAGGGAGGGCAATGAGTCCGAGCGCTACCCCGGCGAGCGAGAGAGGCTCGTGGAATGGGTGATCCGCCGCATCGCGGCTATGCGTAACCGCATTAGCCTGAACGCCAAGGATGAGGTTAACGTCTCCTTCAGCATCCACGAAGTCCGCACCGAGCTGGCCCGCACGGGGCATGCTTATAACTTCTACGAAATCACTGAGGCCTTACAGATTTTGCACCTGTCGATCGTGGAGATCACGAAGATCGACATTGGGCCCGATGGGAACGCGAGGGAGCGAGTCATTTCTGCATCCACGTTCCCACAGCTTGCATTCTCAAACCGGAGCAAGGAGAGTTCGAAATCTACGGTCCAACTTAACTGGCTCGCCACCCAAGCCATGAAGCACCTGGACTTCAGGCAACTGAACTACGAGGCCGTGATGGGGATGCGTGGTCCGATCGAACGATGGATCTACACGCGCCTCAACCACGACGTTCTCTACCATCGCATGCATCCCCACGTGCATGTCATCCATGCCACCGAAGTGATCGACGGCGCCGCAATGTCAAACAAGGTTCTGCGAAACGCCATGAAGCGCGTCACAGAGGCCATGGAGAGCCTTCGAGCGGTGGATGTGATCAAGGAACTCCAGTGCAACGATATCATGGATGGCAGGCGCAAAATGGACATCAAGTATACCATTATGGTGACTGACAAATTCGTTGAGGAGACGACGCGCTCGCGTCGTCTCGCTAACGAGAACCTTGCCGACTTCCGCGAGGTAACGGGTAGCGACCCAGAGGTCTTTGTGCCGTCCGATCCGATCAAGAAGGAGAGACTCCGGCGTATCCGTACGAAGCGGATGGCGGACGAGGGCAAGTCAGCGCTGCTCCTCTGATGGGTAGCCAGGATATAGCAGCATGTAGAGCTACCGGAAGACAGGCGTCTCTGGGTCCACCCTCCACGACATCTGTTTTCTTCCCGAGCGTGTTGAGCTAATGGCAAGGCACGGCGAGCGCCCGTAGCTCAGCTGGATAGAGCACCAGACTACGAATCTGGGGGTCAGAGGTTCGAATCCTTTCGGGCGCGCCATTTACTTTCAATAACTTAGCTCTTGCAGGTTCGATGACTGCTTCCCAGAAAAGCGGATTAGGAAGCATATGGGAAGCAGAGCCACTAGAAACCGCTTCCGATCCGTCCCTTTAATACCGCATCTGAATGGCTCGATGCGCCTGACTCTGTAGGGTAGTCACTTCGAGCATTTCCCAGGCGTAGAGCAAAATGTCCGGACCAGCGGGGCGAGCGGACATCCACACAGTCGCGCTTAAGGGCCATACCTGACTTCATGTATGGACCGGCCGTGCGTCGCAAGAGGCTTTTGAGGTGGTGAAGTTGGTCTTGCCCTAATCTATCCGACCCCCAACGGAGTAGTGCTCCTGGCCATCATGGACATTCGCGCGCATCCGTTCTCATAAGCAGACCGGCCAGTTATGGTCCAACGGGTCACCAGAGCACCAATGTGACGGCGCGACCGTTCTCCATCTCGTCTTCCTCCCGCAGACCTCGGCAAGCTCCAAGCGGCTGAATTGCGATTCAGTCTCGCGTTAGCCCTATCCGACCGCAGCTGCGGTTCTAGCTCAGCATGCTCTAGGCAATCCGCGCCAGCTTGCTGGCCAAAGCTGCCGTCAGCACGTTGTGGTGCAGGCGTGTGGACGCGGCCGTGAGCCAGCTCCCGAAACCGTGCTGGCGCCACTTGGCCGGTCAAAGCAGCAGAACGCGAGCGGCTTGAACCAGCAAGGACCGCAGATAGCTATTAACTCGCCTGGACAGGCGGCCCAGGATCATGCGGTCGCCTGTTGAGGTCTGCTTTGGCACGAACCCGAGCCACGTCCCGAAATCACGTCCCCGGCTGAAGGCGGCGCCATTCCCAATGGCGGCTACCATGGCACTGGTGATGATCCGCCCCACGCCCGGCACGCTCATCAGGCGCTGGCAGGCCTCATCCGCCGCCACGAAGCTTCGATCTCGCCCGTGACCGCCTCAACGCGCTCATCGAGATGATGCCAGGCCTGCATCAGCCGCTCGATCATGTGGGTCATGCGGAGCGTGAGCACGTCCGTTCGCTGGGCGAGAATGTCCGGCAGAACCTGACGCAGGGAACGCAACCTCTGTCGCACCGCAATCTCGCACTCGAGCAGGAAGGCGCGGATTTGGTTGATCACCGCTGCCCACTGGCTCACTAGGCGCGAGCGAACCCGGTGCAAGGCTTGCAGGTAGAGTTGCTCGACTGTCTTAGTGGGCACTAAGCGCATCGTGGGACGCTGCACAGCTTCAGCAATGGCTTCAGCGTCGCGGAAATCATTCTTGTGGCTCTTGCGGAAGGACTTCACAGACTGGGTGGGGATCGGCTTCACATCGTGGCCGAGGGCCAGCAATTGTCGGCTGAAGTGATGGGACCCGCACACGTCTCCATGCCGATCAGGCAGGAGGGCATATTGGCGAGGCGCTGCTCCACCTGACCGCGCGAGAGCTTCTGGCGCAGAACAATAGCGCCGCGAGCATCCAGGCCGATGAGGTGGAAGCTGTTCTTGCCGATGTCGATCCCCAGGGTAGCAACGTGCTGAAGCGGAGCTGTAGGCATGGCTCAGATCTTCGTGCTGGGGCGCCCCTGATGAAGGTGCGCCGGTAAGCACGGCCGGTCCATCCCATTAGCGGTCCTTAGCTGTTCCGAGACAGCATAGTTCGCATCCGCCACGGGTTCCCTAAGGCCCGCTCTGCGAATTTACGATTTTTTATTGTGGCGGAGCCTGCAAGTAGGTGCCGGGCAGCAGGCGCTTGTAGATGCGTCGGATCTTGCCATAGCACTCGCATGCCGTCTCCTCGAGCCCGGCCCGATCCGTTACCGTGATGCCCCCGCGGCTCTGCCGGATCAATCCGGCAGTTTGCAGGGTACGGGTCACCACACTGACCGTGGAGCGTTGCACCCCCAGCATCTCGGCCAGGAACTCATGCGTCAGCGGCAAGCTGTCCTGCCCCACCCGGTCTTGCATGCTGAGGATCCAGCGGCAGCAGCGGGCTTCCACCACATGCACCGCATTGCAGGAGACGGTTTGAAAGGTCTGTGCCAGCAGAGCCTCATTGTAGTTCGTGAGCAAGTGCCGCAGCCCGGAGCGGGCCGCTCTCGCCTCGTCAAGGTGTTTGTACAAGATCCGGGAGCCGGTCCCAGGCATTTGCACGATGTAGCGCCCGAACGCCTCGCGGGTCGCCAGCGCGCCAAACAGGCCCGCAGCACCTTCAACACCGAACACCCCCACCTCGACGATGCTGCCGTCCTCCATGAGGTTCACAAGCGAGATGACCGCCTGATGCGGGAAGTAGATGTGGCGGATGACCTCGCCGGCCTCATACAGCACCTGTCCATGAGGCAGTTTGACGAGTTCGAGATGAGGCTCAAGCAGGGCAAAGTCGCCCGGTTCGACGGCGGCCAAGAGGTGGTTGGCGCGGTGATTCGCCCTCGGATCGATACTCTCGGTGCTCATGGTACGAGTTCCGTGATTAGACACAACGAAGCTGAACGCAAATCGCCTCAGCGTGGCCGCTCTCAGGAGTAGCATTCCCACCGCTACACCCAATGCGGTAAGGGCGCCAGCCGCCGCTCTATCGTTAGGGTCACGGTCAGGGCCAGCACCGGTCGGTACTGTTCGTCCCTGACCTCGACACAGACCATTCGGGCGTGCGGCAGCCAGTCTCGCCCGAGTTGGACTGCCGTCTGGGTGGCCTCGCGTTCGGCGGCGTCCAAGCCTTCGAATTCAGAGCCTATCTGATCAGGGATGAAGTTCGCCCCCTGATAGACATCGAAGTAGAAGCGCGGCATGGCACCTCTCCTGTCACTAGAGGCACGTCAGTCAAGGACGTGGTGCGGCTAAGCGAACCAAGAGCACCCGATCCGTGAGCATGCCTCCGCGCAGTCTGCAAGGATCCCAAGCTCATGGATCGACTGAAGCTATCCTGTCCAGTATGGCCGATCTGTGGTCCTGGAGGCGCACTACCACACCAGAGATAAAGGGAGCGCAGCCAACGGCCAGTTTATTGATCCGACCAGCCCACTCCACACGGGCTTATCGAAAATTCGCGGATGATCGCGCCGCGCGCACGAGGCCGAACCTAAGGCGGCTATGGTCAGAAGGCGAGTTGGCCAGTGGCACCGCGCTTGCATAACACCAAGTCGAGATCATCCGCGCTGAGGGTACAGTGTTTGATGATCAGGTGTTCCTGCCGAGAGACACCGAACAGGAGTTGGCGTTCAATCTCAGTCAGCAAGCCATAGTGTGCCTAGGCGCCGGAAGACGTCTGCGGATCTGGTTAGCAAACAGCTGGCCAAACTTCAACGCCCACTGGCACACGGTCTCGTGGCTGACTAGGATACCCTGGGCAGCCAGCATCTCCTCGACCATCCAGGGGATCAACGGAAACCGGAACTATAATCAGACAGCAGGGCTGATGACTTCAGCCGGAAGGCGGTGGCAGGCCAAAAGAGGATGACAGGGGGAGTTCATCCCCTAGTATGCCGGCATCCTGTTTCTCTTGGGTTAAGCTGACGGTGCTGCCTGGATCAACGCAAGGCGGCGTTCACGTTCACGAGGGCCTCGCTTCCGGGACAGAGTTCCGAAGTTGAGAGGGTATTCAACGGTGCCGTCACCGTATGAAGTCTGTCATGAAGGCTCTCGGGCTCAGGGTTTAGGTACAATAACCCTGTGACGATCTCGCCAGCTGCCTGATGCTCTTGGAGGTACGTCATCGCTCTAAGCTTATCAGCTGGATCATAATCCGCTTCGAGCTTGCGCAGCCTGAGGACCGAGCCGTCATGCTGGGTCACGGCCTTGACGCTTCCGGGAGCATAGTTCGCGGTGATCGAGTCGCGGCCGTCGATTATGTCGAGATGGTTCACTGCCTCGTTATGCGTGCGCACATGGTCATAGCTTTTCGTAGAATCCGGGTGGTTGTTGAACGCGACACAAGGACTGATGCAGTCGATGAAGGCCGCGCCTTGATGTTCTAGCGCGGCCTTGATCAGTGGGACAAGTTGCGACTTGTCTCCTGAGAAACTGCGCGCCACGAAGGTGGCACCGAGAAGAATTGCCATGCTCGCCAGATCGATTGCCGAATCTTGATTGCCGACGCCTTTCTTCGACTTTGAGCCCTTGTCGGCGGTGGCGGAAAATTGACCCTTCGTGAGGCCGTACACGCCGTTATTTTCGACGATGTAGGTCATGTTGACCCCACGCCTGAGGCAGTGAGCGAACTGCCCAAGGCCGATCGACGCCGAATCACCGTCTCCTGACACTCCGAGATAAATGAGATCTCGGTTTGCCAGCGCCGCCCCGGTCAGAACTGACGGCATGCGCCCATGGACAGAGTTGAAGCCGTGACTGGTGCCGAGAAAATAAGTGGGGGTCTTCGACGAGCAGCCGATGCCCGAAAGTTTGGCGATCCGGTGTGGCGGGATCGAGAGTTCAAAACAGGCCCGGATGATCGCGGCCGAAATGGAATCGTGGCCGCAGCCCGCGCACAAGGTGGAGACAGCGCCCTCGTAATCTCGGTGCGTGTAGCCGAGCGCATTTTCGGCGAGGTGCGGATGGTGCAACTTAGGCTTTGCGAGATAGGTCATTCCGCTGCCTCCTGACTAGACGGTCCGTTCAGGACCGCCCAACGTCCGGCGATTTCATCGATGATGAAGCGAGCTGTGATCGGCGTGCCGTCGTAATGCAGCACCGAAACCAAACGCGCCGGATCGAGGGCCCCTTCGCTGATAAGAAGTGTCCGCAGCTGGGCATCCCGGTTCTGCTCGATAAGAAAGACTTGGTCGTGCTCAAGCACGAAGTTGACCACCTCATCGCTGAACGGAAACGCACGCACGCGCATCAGGTTAAGGTCAATTCCCTTTGCCCCAAGGATCGCGGCTGCCTCGTGCATGGCCGGAGCTGTCGAGCCGAAGTACAAGGCCCCATAACGAGTTGGGCGCGCAGCGTCCCTCCGCCGCGGCTTCGGCACAAGCGTCTTAGCCGTCTCGAACTTGCGCAGCAATCGCTGCATGTTGTCGACATAGGCGGCACCCTCCTCGGTGTAGCGGGCGTAGCGGTCCCGGGAGGTGCCTCGGGTGAAGAAGGCCCCCTTGGTCGGGTGCGTGCCCGGGTAGGTGCGGTAGGGGATCCCATCGCCGTCCACGTCGAGATAGCGGCCAAATTCGCGTCCTGCCTCCAACTCCTCGGCGGTCAGCACCTTGCCGCGGTCGAGCCGCCGGCTGTCGTCCCATGTCAAGGGCTCACACAGCCACTCGTTCATGCCAATGTCGAGATCCAGCAGTACGAAAATTGGTGTCTGGAGCCGGTCGGCTAGGTCGAACGCCAAGGCGCCAAACTCGAAGCACTCCCGCGGCTCCTCTGGGATCAGCAGCACGTGCTTCGTGTCGCCATGGGAGGCGTAGGCCGAGATCAAGATGTCTGATTGCTGCGTTCGGGTTGGCATTCCCGTCGAAGGGCCACCGCGCTGGACATCGAAGATCACCGCCGGGATCTCGGCGAAATACGCCAGTCCCAGGAACTCCTGCATCAGTGAGATGCCGGGGCCGGACGTTGCCGTGAAGGCTCGGGCTCCGTTCCAGGCGGCGCCGATCACCATCCCAATCGAGGCTAATTCGTCCTCGGCCTGGACGATGGCATAGCGGCTTCGGCCCGTGTCCGGATCGGTGCGGAACTTCCGGCAGTGTTTCGCAAAAGCCTCCGCAAGCGAGGTCGAGGGAGTGATAGGATACCAAGCTGCCACGGTCGCGCCGCCATAAACCGCTCCCAATGCCGCAGCATCATTGCCCTCAAGAAAGATGCGGTCGCCTACCGCCTGGGCACGACGGACTCTGAGCCCGATACTCCCCTTCAAGTGTGTTTCGGCATAGTCGCGGCCCAAGTGCAGCGCCTCATAATTCGGTGGAATGAGCTTGTCCTTGCCGCGGAACTGCTCTGCAATGAGACGCTCAAGTTCGGCAATGTCGATCCCCAAGAGTGACCCAAGGGCGCCCACGTAGATGATATTCTTAAACAGCTGCCGCTGCCGTGGATCGGAGTACCGCTCATTACAGATTGCCGTCAGCGGTATCCCGACGACATTGATCTCGCTCCGGAACTTCGAAGGCGGCATTGGTCGGGTCGAATCATAAAAGAGGTAGCCGCCTGGCTCGATCTCACTGACATCCTTGTCCCAGGTCTGCGGGTTCATCGCGACCATGAGGTCGACGCCGCCTCGGCGTCCGAGATGGCCCGCTTCAGTTACCCGTACCTCGAACCATGTCGGGAGGCCCTGGATGTTAGATGGAAAGATGTTCCGCGAAGCGATGGGCACCCCCATTCTGAGAATGGAGCGGGCAAAGAGCCGGTTCGCACTGGCGGAGCCTGAGCCGTTGACGTTGGCGAACTTGATAACGAAGTCGTTCGTAGCCTCTACGCGCGCTGCTGGCATGTCTTAGTCCCGTAAGCGTGCGCCATATCGAGCACGAACTTCTGCATGTCCCAGGCGCCGGTTGGACAGCGCTCGGCACAGAGGCCGCAATGAAGGCAGACGTCCTCATCCTTCACCATGATCCGACCAGTCTTCAGGGCATCGGAGACATACAGATCCTGGGCCAGATTAACGGCGGGTGCGGTGAGGCGCGCCCGCAGGTCCTCCTCGGGCCCATTTCCCGTGAAGGTAATGCAATCCATTGGGCAGATGTCGGTACATGCGTCGCACTCAATGCACAGGTCACGGGTGAACACCGTCTCGACATCACAGTTCAGGCAGCGCTGCGTCTCGGCATAGGCCAGCCCCCGATCAAAGCCGAGCTCCACCTCGGCCTTGATGTCTTTTAGCGCGATTGCCTGGTCGCGCATGGGCACTTTGTAACGAAGGTCCAGAGATATCTCGTTGTCGTAGGACCACTCGTGCAGGCCCATCTTTTGCGACACTAAGTTGGATTGAGGTGGCGGTCGCTCACTCAGACTTTTGCCCTGACAGAAGAGGTCGATCGAGATCGCCGCCTCGTGGCCATGGGCTACGGCCCAAATGATGTTTTTTGGCCCGAACGCCGCGTCACCGCCGAAGAACACATCCGGAAGGGTGGATTGATGAGTCTTGACGTCGACCTTCGGGAGACCCCAGCGGTCAAATTCGAGACCAAGATCCCTCTCGATCCAGGGGAAGGCATTCTCCTGGCCGATTGCGATGAGAACATCGTCACATGCAATATGAATATCCGGCTCCCCGGTCGGCAGCAGCTGGCGTCGGCCATTGGCATCTCTCTGGGCCGCCACCTTTTCGAAAACCACTCCGGTGAGCCGGCCACACGCGTGAGTGAATTCCTTCGGCACAAGATAATTGAGGATCGGGATTCCCTCGTGGATCGCGTCTTCCTTCTCCCAAGGGGAAGCCTTCATCTCATCAAAGCCGGAGCGCACCACGACCTTGACGTCCTCACCCCCGAGGCGGCGGGCTGTGCGGCAGCAGTCCATGGCGGTATTGCCGCCACCAAGGACAACTACTTGATGGCCTACCTTGTCGATATGACCGAAGGATACGTTGGACAGCCAATCAATTCCGATGTGAATGTTTGCCTCTGCCTCCCGGCGACCTGGGAGATCAAGATCGCGCCCGCGCGGTGCACCTGTCCCGACAAACACCGCATCGTAGCCGTCCGCGAGGACGGCCCGTAGGCTCTCAACTGATACATCGTATCGCGTTTCAATGTTCTCCATCGCGGTAATGTAGCCAACCTCTTCGTCGATAACCCCCTCAGGCAGCCGGAACCGCGGGATCTGGCTGCGGATCATTCCGCCGCCTCGCTTTTCCCGATCAAAAAGGACAATCTCGTAGCCGAGCGGCGCCAAATCACGAGCAACCGTCAAAGAGGCCGGACCGGCGCCGATCAGGGCGATCCGCTTGCCATTTCTCTCTGTGGGCGCGACTGGCAGAAGGGACGGGATGTCCTCCTTGTTGTCGGCGGCAACTCGCTTCAGGCGGCAGATCGCTACGGGCTCAGCTTCGACCCGACCGCGGCGACAGGCCGGCTCGCACGGGCGGTCGCATGTTCGTCCCAGAATCCCGGGAAAGACATTCGAACGCCAGTTGACCATGTAGGCATCAGTGTAACGTCCAGCAGCAATCAGCCGGATGTACTCGGGAACTGGCGTATGGGCAGGACAGGCCCATTGGCAATCGACCACCTTATGGAAGTAGTCAGCATTCCGGATGTCTGTCGGAGGCAGCCCGGCCTGAGAGCCTTTGGTCTCATGGCCACGCTGTCCAACATCTTCTATCGATTGCGCACTCTCGGACATCGACGGATCTCCGGTCATTTGGTGGCGGAGTTCTCTCTGGCATAAAGTGCACAAAAAATGGGCTGAGGCGAGCGGAGCTTGCGGCTTACCCCTTCACTTTGACGGAACGGCGCGGCAAGCTAGACACTGATCACATCGCATATGGAGGCGATCATGCTGATCAAGAGCGATTTGGATAATCCCGCCCGCCTTCAATATTGGCCAGTGGCTCCCGATCTATGGGAGTCCGCGAGGTGGGAGGACGCAAAGCGGTTTCAGACTCTTCGAGATGCCCTCCAAGCGGCCGTAACCGAGGAGTGCCCGGCGGGAAAGGCCGCCTATATCCTGACCGCCAGCGGAATCGCCCTAAAACCGGATGGGATCCCTGAGATCTGGTCTCGCCTTCAGAGAACCGCGACTCCAAGCTGCTGAGCGGTGGCTGCAGCCGGGGACTTCAGAGGGCCTCTACTGGCGGTACAAGTATTATCCCAGCCCATGCCTCTTCTCGGCAAGCTGCAACGAGCGTGGGCATCGTCATCATGCGGGCGATTAGGTCCCAGTGCGCGGTGTCGCTCGACGGGGCACAGCACTCGGCCCGCGCGCCCTCAGTCGCGCCATAGCGGGCCGAGTGCCGTGCGGGTGGACATCGGCGATTTAGGCTCAGCAGTTATGCGTTTGATGTTGCCCAACAAAAGTACGATTTACGTTTAGATTGGCACCCTGCAAACTACCTCTGCACAACAACAAGAAAAGGTAAGTGGATGGAACTGTCAGTTGGCGACAAGGTGCGTGTGTATTTCTATCCTCCCAAGACTACTGAAAGCTTCGTTGAGGGAACGGTTGAACGTACCGGCATTCAGACATTCTATGGCCCTGCCTTTTCGGTCCAGATGACCCGAGAGGTCATTCTTGGACGTGAGGGCCAAACCCAGCGGGCCCTGCCTTACATCATCAGGTATGTAAAAGAGGACGATTTCGAGGGCCGGATCGTGGTCCTGGAGACCGCCGCACGGCTCGAGCCGCAACCTGAGCAGGTGATCAAGGCCGAGCCCGTAGCTGAGGCGGAGCCCACTCTTGAGGCTGAGCCACTGCCTGAGGCAGAGCCGGGGGGCACCATGGAGGCTGAGCCAGCCCCTGACGCTCACATCGAGGTAAAGCCAGAGCCGGAGTCCCAGAAGCGGGGCTGGATGCGTCTCTTCGGACGGGCAGCCTGATCGCCCGACTGCGGCCACATCGTCCGCAGGTGCAGGATTCCCACGCCGATGTTCCGGTAATGGAGCCACGCCACCGGGTCTGGGGCCGCCCGGCAGATGTGGCGCTTGGGCCTGATGGCACGATGTTCGTGGTGGGTGACACGGGCGGAACGACCTGGCGCGTGACAGCTAAGACGGATCAGGCGGCAACCGGGTCGATCAAGCCGCCTTCCTCGAAGCCATGACGCTATACCCATGCGACTAGGAACACCCTTGGCCAGCGAATGTTGGACCTTAGGACAGCAAACGGACTTTGGCATGAGCAACGCCATTCGTGATAACGCCGCCCGCCAGCGCTTCGAGATGGACAGGAACGGCCTGACCGTCTTTGCGATCTACGAGCGCAGACCGTCGGATCTCGTCATCAGGTATGTCGAGGCGCCCTTGCCGCTGCGAGGCACCAGGGCGACTGGCGAGTTGATGCATGGGGTCGTCGAGATCGCACGGGCGGAGGGCAGGACGATCACCCCGACCTGCGGCTACGCCCGAGCCTGGCTTCGTCGGCACAAGGAGTATCGCGACCTGCTAAACTGAGCGCCACGTCGGCCTTCCGTAAGAGAACCACAAGACCAAGGGCTGCTTGTAGCACGAGGCCGACCTCAGCCGCGATTCCGCATTGCTGGGATCAGCGGACCTTCGTTGCGAAAGGTGCCATTACCGAGTGTACCCGCTGCAGACGTTTAGCTTCGGAACATCAAAGTGCTCTAAAGGCTAAAGCATCGGACCCGAAAGTGGATCTGCACTTTCGGGTCCGATGCTTTCTCTCTAAATGAGAGCATTGTTCTGGCGAAAAACCGGGTCCACTTTTTCGCACGGTGCTCTAAAGCGTGAAAATGGGCTTGCCTCAGCCCAGAAAAGGCCTCCCCGGCCCTTTGCTTGTGCTGCACGATCTCGGTTGGAGTTACCCGAACTGAGGAGAGGTCCTCTGCATGGCCGGCCGCTGACTGACTCTCTCCCACCATTGTCGCAGCCCGGATGTAGGCTGGAGCAGGGTTTCAGCGTCTGGGGTCATCGTCAGAAAGGCAAAGATTGGCGCAAGGAAGCAGTCGGCGAGGGTGATCTCTGGCCCGGCAAGGAACTCGTGTTCCCCCTTGAGGTGTTCGAACTCTGACAGGCAGAGCCGGACCAGGTCCAACGACTCCTGGACAATGCTCTCGTCACCCTGAGCTCCCTGCAT
Organism: Pseudomonadota bacterium; assembly: GCA_023426505.1. GTDB lineage: Bacteria > Pseudomonadota > Alphaproteobacteria > Rhizobiales > Beijerinckiaceae > Microvirga. The sequence goes on along the minus strand of JAFAAP010000096.1, from coordinate 6,669 downwards.
CGGAACAACAAGGCGCTGCCACACCAGCTTACGGACAATCGCCCCGTATGCGTACGAGTCGATGATGGAGATGATCTGATCCATACGGGCCGCATGCTTGGGATCGGATGGTTGCAGGGATGGGCCTGGGAATGCGCGGTCGCTGTACCGCGCAATGGCAGCCGTTTCATACAAGGAGAAGCCGTCATGCTCGAAGCTCGGCACTTTGGCGAAGGGATGGTGGCGGATGTAGCTGGCGGCCTGGGCCTCTCCGGTCATGATGTTGACCGGCTTGAGGTCGTAGTCGACACCTTTCTCCTCAAGCACGAGCCGAACTGTACGGGTGTAGGTGCTGAAGCTTGGACCATAGATGAGCGGGGCTGCCATGTGCTCCTCCCTGATTGGTCAGCAATTGGAGGATAGGCTTCTGGACAGGTCAATGGGTGCAATGGGAGGAGCGGTAACCCTGGATTTGTTGTCATGGACACAGGTAGCCCTGTGCGCCGTTCGACCTGCACTTGGTGCCGTTCGGCAGCGTCACGCCGCCCCCCATCAGGAGCGATGTAGGTCTCGCTCGGCAGGCGGAAGCCGCCCGATCTGTCTCCCGTCACCGTCGTGCTATCGGGCAGGACGTATCCGCCAGCCCTGTTGTAGGTGATGCGCTTCACATTCGGAGGCGCAGGGGTATTCGACGGGGTTCGCGCGATAGCCAAATCCCGGGCGTCACCCACGTTCGCGGGTGGCAAGGGCTAGGCCTGCTGCGGTTCGCTGGACGGGACGCACGCCGACAGGACCAGCGACATCAACAGCACGGACGGCAGGCGCATTGAATTCCTCCGGTTGGGCAGCTAACAGCCAGATCTGACCAGTGGACCAACACGCCGTCCCAAGACCTAAGCTGTCAAGGCACGCTTACCGGAATAAACTGGGCGGCCTCCGTCGGGCGCAATCCGAACACAGTTCACGGTTACGAAGGAAAACCAGCGGCGAATACTGCGCGGGATCATGGCAGCGCATTCAGCAGGGCTGCTGCCTCGGCCATATCACGGAGATCGCCGCGCCCACCGAACCAGCCGCAGATCGGGGCTAGGAGATCACACGCGTTCTGGAACTCGTCCTGCTCAGCCCAGGGGCGGGCAAGATCATAGCTTGCCCGTAGCTCAGTGAGCCGATCCCCCTGTTGTCGTGCCTCGTGCAGAGCGCTCGACAGCCACTGCTCGGCGCATTCGGCCGAAGCGGCTGCCCCAACAGCGAGGACTAGGCTCTCCGCCTGTGCAACTCCGGCCGAAGCCAGAGTTCTGGACGGGATTGTCATTGCTTTTGCCGCGACCTCGTTGGGTTTGAGATAGCCACCTCGCCTCGGGACGACCCTTGCCTTCACATCATCAGGGACGGCCCCACCGCTGCGGCATCACTTGCCGCTCCCGTGGTTGACCGATTTCAGCGGAGGCACCAGTTGCGACAGAACCTAGACGCGAGGTGCGGCGGACGAAAGCCAATGGCATCGACCTTCTCTCGCAAGTAGCTGCCTTCGGTAAATAATGCCGCCGTACAATCAGACGCAGATCTGGCGATACCCCGATATTGAAAATTGTATGGATTTGAGGTTTCCGTCGGTGTCCAACCTTCGGTAACCTACTGGACCTAACAGCAGGAACGAGGGATCAGTCGTGAGAGCAGCCGTAGAATGGGATCCGGGGAAACGCGTCCGGGATATCTCGTACAGGCTCGTCGAATGGGCTAGCGAGACCGGCACGCCGGGCGAAGCGGCCTTCGCCGCCAAGCTGGCCGGCCTGTTGCTTGAGATCCCTTACTTCCGTGACCATCCAGACTACGTCCGACTGGTGGACAGCCACGGCGACCCCATGACAAAGAGTGTCGTCGCGGTGGTTCGCGGACCGGGCACTCGCACTCTTGCAATGGCTGGGCATTACGACGTCGTCTCCGTCGAAAATTATCGCGATCTCGCACCCTTGGCTTTCAAGCCGGATGAACTGCTCTCCGCCTTGCTGGCAGACCTGGAGAGCCGCCCGCTCAATGCCGTCGAACACCGCGCGCTGCTCGATTTCCGCACGGGCAACTTTCTGCCCGGAAGAGGGCTGCTCGACATGAAGAGCGGAATTGCCGCTGGACTCGCCGTGCTGGAGGCCTTTGCTGGGGAACCCGACAGGCAGGGCAACCTCGTCCTCATTGCCACTCCCGACGAAGAGCGTGGATCTCGGGGCATGCGAAGTCTTCGTGACACACTGCCCTCGATTGCGGCTGACTTCGGCCTCGACATCGCAGCCGGCATCAACCTCGATGCGACCAGCGACCAAGGCGACGGCCAGGAGGGCCGCGCCATCTACCGCGGCACCATCGGCAAGGCGCTTCCGTTCGGGCTCGTGATCGGACACTCCTCCCACGCCAGCTATCCTTTCGAGGGCATCAGCGCCCAACTGATCGCGTCAGAGGCTATGCGGGCAATCGAAGGTAACCCGGCCCTATGCGACAGATCCGATGGAGTGGTTTCGCCCCCGCCAATCTGCCTCGAATGTAAGGATCTGCGCGGCGGCTATGAGGTGACGACCCCTGAGCGCGTCTGGATCGCATTCAATTGGCTGTCGCACCGGAGGGGTCCACGTGATCTCCTTGAACTCTTTGCCCAAGCGTTCGGGAAGGCGATGGAAGCCGCCATCAACCGATTCAACGAGCACGCGCAAACCTACGCGACGATTCTCGCGACGCCGCAATCAGCACCTGTCGGCGATGGGCAGGTGCTCACGATCAGTGAACTGCGCGAGCGGCTGCGGCGAAGCGGCGGAGGCGCAGCGCTTGCGCGCATTTCAACGCTGGAAGCCGAAATGCAGAATTGCGATGATCCGCTGACCCTGACGCGAGCAATCGTCAGCGCGATGGTCACTGAAGCCGGTGTTGTCGGGCCTGCGGTGGTGGTAGGGCTCAGCAGCCTTCTATATCCGGCTGTCCACCTCGGAACTGCGGCCGACCACCGAGCCTTCGCGGATGCTGTAGAAGGCGCGCGGTTAGAGTTCGAGGCCGCCGGCGGTTCACCGGTCAGATACCGGGAGTATTTCACCGGCATCTCCGACATGAGCTTCTTCGGGCACCGGCCCGACGAGGCCGATCTCTCGTTCATTGCCGCCAACACTCCTGCGGGCTCGCTCGTCGACGCCGTCCGCCGGGACACTCTGTCGTTTCCCGTAGTGAACATCGGGCCATGGGGCCGCGAATACCATCAGCGCCATGAGAGGGTGCACGGGCCTTATGCGTTCGATGAGCTTCCCAAACTGCTGAGAGCGGTCGCCTCGCGATTTCTGGCAGAGGAACGGTGATCGGATCTGTTGCAGCTTTAGGCAGGATCTGGTCGCCCTTGAACCGGTCCGCGCGCTCACGCTCGTTTGCCTCGATCTGTTCAGCAGTCGGCTCGCAGACGCCCTCGCATTTCCTGAACAGGATCGCGACCCTGCCCAGCGCGACCCCGCCTGGGGCCCCAGGCCGTCTAGGGACAGGCGGGTGAGCGTCGACGAGGCTGAGAGACTGCCAGTGCGAGACGAACTGCCGGAGCCTCTGGATCGATGCGCCCATGGCAATCTCCTCTCATCCAGGAGCACGCTCTCAGCTACATGATAGCGCGGTTGCACCGAGATCCACAAAGGCGTCACATGCAATACCTGCCGTCTCGCTGGAGCCATGGCTGTCTACGTTTCACCTCCTTCGGGCGCGACCTTCCGGTCAGAACGGTGTAGAATTCCTGGCCTCGGCGGGCCTCAGTCCGCCACGAGGCGGCGCCGCCGAGAGGGAGGCGTCCGTGCTGTTCGCGATCATGGGCAAGGCCAAGGCCGGTACCGCCCGAGAGCGGATCGCCCGCCGCGTCAACTGGCACTATCCGGAGGACATCCGGGTCACTGCGGAATACTGACTTCTGACGGACGAGCCGAAGCTGATCACCATCGCCGAGGCCGACAATGTCGCCTCGATCATGCGGGCGATGGGCGATTGGGACGATGTCTTTGAGCTAACCGCCGTGCCGGCCATGACGGCAGAACAGGGCCTCGAACTGGCGAGGCAGCAAATGCAGACCGGCGCATCTGCGTGAACGGTGATTGGGCCTTACCTGGTGCGTCTCCGGCCCGCGGGGCGCACCCTAGCCTCTTCACGGCCATGCCGCTGGGGTGGCTTGCCCGTTCCATGTGCGCTTCCGCGCCTTACGTGTCCCGGCTGAGCCAGTGACGAAGAACGGCCACTCCTGCGAACACCGATGCGCCAGCAAGCGCATAGGTCGCCACTTCGGTGAGAAGGTGCATGAACGGGTCGCCTTCGGGGATCTCGCCCCAGAAGGCATGGGAGAAATGGTGCAGGACGGCTGCGAATGCCCCGAGCGAGGCCCCCCACAGGGCGAGGCTTGCGGTGTGCCAGAGGACTTTCGGTCGCGGCTCGCTGTCCATCCTTCTCCTTATCGGTGCTCAAGAAGGCTCGGCACATCTGTATTCATCGAGGGTCGTTTGATTTTGCAGAGACAGCCCACCTGGAAAGGGCAGCTCCACAGGTCGCGGTAGCCTCGCCGGCGTTTCGCCCAGCCTGACGGCCGAGGCGTCAAGGCTCCGCCCACTGGCCCCGATAGTGGTGCGGCTTTTCGTGGAAGTGGATGCGGGCCAGCTCGGCCCTGATCATCTGGGCTGTCTTGCGCCCGATACCAGGCACCACCCGCTCGATCCCGGCTGCCACGGCCTTGAGCTGATTTAGGCTCGTGATACGCTCCCGCTCTAGCACCGTCCAGGCGCGCCGCGGCAGATGGAGGCGGTCAATCGGGCCGGCAACAGGCTCATTTCGGCGCATCGGACTGGCTCCGGCTGAACCGCTCAAGCATCGCGCGGGGTGCCCCCGGCCGCAACTGCCCCTTGGAGTGAAACCCGTCAGTTGCCGGTCGATACCCGCTGGGTTGCTGCTCCCCGCAAACGGTCCCGGCCGAGGAGAGGCGAGAGACCATCGCCCGGACATCTCGTGTTGCTCCTCGTATTACCGACAACAGGGCTTGGCTTTACTGCCTTGGCGGGTGAACGACGACTGGGAGGCCTCCCTGCCTTCCTCCTCGCCGGCCCAGCGGGGGTTTCGTGCGAATCCAAGCCGGGAGCGGCCGATCCAGTATTTTTTGTCACCGGTGGAATGAAGCGCAACGGGAACCGTTTTCCCAGAGGTGCCCCCTAAGCCCTGGGGCTCGCCTTCTTCAAGCGCCCCACCAAGGCGCTCATTTTCTTGCTTTCGGGTCTGATCTGCCTCCCCGGCTGGAAGAGGATGCACGGATTGTTAACCGCGGGTCCTGCAAACAAGAGGCGGGCCGCGTCACGCGTATGCCCGCTAAGCCCCGTTCACCTTCCTTGGCTGAGCGGGGTTTTCTTTTGGCAGAGCCAGCCGCAGCCGACTTACCCCCTCATGTGACCCGACACGGTTCTCGGCGGAGAAAAACGTTGGCCGTGGTCGATGAGCCAGCCCCTTGGTCATGGGCCGGAAGAGGATCTGGGAGGTCGTCGGCACTTCCTCCTGGACCCTCTTTCCTTGCAGGAGGGTACAGGCTTCGCCGCTGAGGATGTCGTGCCGATCCGCAGATTCCGGCCTGGCGATGCCATCAGCCGTGCCTTGGCCCTATGGAGCTCACGGCCCCGTACAAAGAAGGGCCGCACCGGCCTCTTGCTTTTGGTTCCTGGTTGCGGCCCTGGTCCCGTCAGCCTCCACGCGAGGCTTAGCAGTATTTGATTTGCCGCATGTTGAGGAATTTCGATCCTCCTCCGTCTGGCGAGGTAATCCGAGAGCTCGGTGGCAGAGGCTGGCAGGTCAGATCCCGTCCGGGTAGGCTTGTTGCCCGGCCCACGTCTGCCCCTCCGGACCGAGGCGCTTTTGCGGGCCCTGGCGCCACCATGACCCCTGCACCACTTTCTGTTGCGCAGACGCTTGCCCCGGATCGAGGGTTTATCTACTTCCTAGGAGGTAGAGCAAGCAGCGACACTGTCTTAGACGACGAGTGCGGATGCGCTGCTACTTTCATCTTGTGAACTGCCACGATGTGATCCGCGACGACACCGGGATCGAGGTCGCCGACCTTGCGAGCGCGGAGGCGCAAGCCTGCAAGGCCATCCAGGAGCTTCGCCAGGAGAACGACCAGAGCGACGGGATGTGGGAGGGCTGGCAGCTCAACGTCACCGACGCCTCCGGACGCATGCTGCTGTCAATCCTGCTGAAGATGCCGCTTCAGTGAATGCGACACCCTTTCAGCTTCGCGTCGGCATGGTGGCACCCGCAGCGAACACGGCGAGCGCCGACCGGAGATCCGCTTTATCGGTCATCGCAGCGGGAGGAGACCTGCTGCTCCGTCGGTAGTTGTCCGCCATTAACTGATTGACCATCTTCCGCAATTCTTCCGCGAGTTCCGATAGGAGCTGCTGGCGCGGCAGCCAGATAGTTCCACAAGTCTTCAGGCGAGCAACCCCGCCCAGCCCTTGCGGTTGACTCGGGAGAGATCGCGAAGGCCTCACCATGCTCATTGGCATCCGGGTCCTGATCGTCGAAGATGGAGCTATGGCGGAATGTGGGTGATGACGGTGTGAGAGAGGCGACGTATCGAGGCGGGTGTCGAGCCTGCCAGAACCTCTTCGAGAGAGCGATACGCCATGAACGAGACTACCACCATTGTCCGCC
>JAFAAP010000093.1 GCA_023426505.1 Pseudomonadota bacterium | reverse complement strand
GCCCGGAACCCATCAACACCAGCGCTTCAAAAAGGGGCGATCGGCGTCCCACCCCGTTCGGCACCGTCAGCGGTTCTGGGTTCCGGGCTCCGCTGCGCGGCCCCGGAATGACGGCGGCTGTGTCTTTGTTCCCACTTTGTTCTTGACGGCTGGCTCAAGCTAGGCTATATCGTGCTGGTCCGGTCCACCGAGGGGCGCGCTCGCGAGGCGTCGTGATCTGTGGGACCGGACACGGTCCCGCGGGTGCGGTCACGCAGCTGCACTCGGCGGGAGGCCCAGGCACCAGCCTCGGGACCGGAGCCGGTCGCAGACCCGGCCGCCTATGGGGCGGCGTCCGTCTGCGGCGCCTCTCGGACCAGCGCCGCCTGTTACGCCTGAAAAGAACCGTGCGCGAGGGGCCATCCGGCTCTTCCATCCACCACCACCTTTCGAGCCGGATCGCCTTTCGCGCCCCCTCGACTGCCACAAGGCTCGGCGCCGAACGGCCCCGGGCCCGCAGGCGCACGCTCTTTGTCAGCCCCACCGGTGTCAGCCCCGGCGCACGAAGGGCGGGAAGGGGATCCAGCCACAGGCGTCACGCCCGAGCCTTGTCTTTGCCGATAAGGCGCGGCCGATGCCGGCTTCACCTCTCCCTGGAGGGAGAGGTCGGGCGCAGCGAGGGTAAGGGGTGACGCCCTCTCCGGACAACGCACGCCCCTCACCCGGACCTGACGGTCCGACCTCTCCCACCGGGAGAGGTGAGGATCGCGCCGATGGATTCTTTCCCCCTCCGCTGCGCTCCGGCCGGGAATGACACTGAAACGGACCACCCTATATCCTCACCCATGGCGCTGCGTTCCACCGACATTCTCACCCAGACCCCGCAAGGGCTCTACTGCCCCCTCGGCGACTTCCACATCGACCCGGTCCGGCCCGTGAAGCGGGCGCTCATCACCCATGGGCATTCGGACCATGCCCGCTCGGGCCACCGGGCCGTCATGGCGACGCGAGAGACGCTTCTCATCATGGGCGTTCGCTACGGCGCCGATTTCGCGGACACGACCCAGGAAGCGCCGCTCGGGGAAAGCCTGCGCGTCGGCGACGTGACCGTGCGGTTCACGCCCGCCGGCCATGTGCTGGGCTCGGCGCAGATCTCGATCGAGGCGGGCGGCACCCGCGTCGTGGTCTCGGGCGACTACAAGCGCGCCGAGGACCCGACCTGCTTGTCCTATGAGCTCGTGCCCTGCGACGTGTTCATCACCGAGGCGACCTTCGGGCTGCCGGTGTTCCGGCACCCGGACACGCGGGGCGAGGTGAGGAAGCTCCTCGATTCCGTCGCGCTGTTTCCGGAGCGCGCCCACATCGTCGGGGCCTATGCGCTCGGCAAAGCGCAGCGGGTCATGGCGCTGCTGCGCGAGGAAGGCTACGAGAACCCGATCTACCTGCACGGCGCCATGGAGCGCCTGACCGAGTTCTACAAGTCGGAAGGCATCCCCTTAGGGGAAACCCCGAAGGTCGTGGCCGCGGAGCGACCGAAGCTCGCCGGCGCCATCGTGATCTGTCCGCCCTCCTCCATCCAGGACCTCTGGTCCCGCCGCTTCCCCGACCCGGTCACCTGCTTCGCGTCCGGCTGGATGCGGGTGCGGGCGCGGGCCCGGCAGAAGGGCGTGGAGCTGCCGCTGGTGATCTCCGACCATTCCGACTGGGACGACCTCTGCCGCACGATCCGGGAGACCGGCGCCGGCGAGGTCTGGGTCACGCACGGCCAGGAGGACGCGCTCGTGCATTGGTGCATGACCCACGGGATCAAGGCGCGGCCCCTGCACATGCTGGGCTACGGCGACGAGGGCGAGGCCGAGGAGGCCCCTGCCACGGCGGACGCGGGAGAGACCGCATGAACCGCTTCGCCGCCCTCCTCGACCGGCTCGCCTACGAGCCGCGCCGCAATGCGAAGCTGCGGCTTTTGATGGACTATTTCCGCCACACGCCCGATCCGGACCGGGGCTATGCGCTCGCGGCCATGACCGGCGCGCTGATGTTCAAGGAGGCGAAGCCCGGCCTCATCCGCGGACTCGTGGAGGAGCGCACCGACCCGGTGCTGTTCCGCATGTCCTATCACTACGTCGGCGACCTCGCGGAGACCACGGCGCTGATCTGGCCCGCGCCGGGGCACGAGAGCGTGGCGCCCGCGAGCGCCGAGCCCGCCATCGGCCACAACAACCCGCCACCCCATGTTCCGACGATCTCAGAGGTCGTCGAGACTCTCGCGACCACGAGCAAGAGCGACCTGCCCGCCCGCGTCGCTGAATGGATGGACGCCCTCGACGAGACCGGGCGCTGGGCGCTGATCAAGCTGATCACCCGGGAGCTGCGCGTCGGCGTCTCGGCCCGCCTCGCCAAGACCGCCGTGGCCCAGCTCGGCGGGTTCGAGCCGGACGAGGTCGAGCTGATCTGGCACGGGCTTGAGCCGCCCTACGAGGACCTGTTCGCCTGGGTCGAAGGCCGGGGCGAGAAGCCGGAATCCGGCAACCCGGCCCCGTTCCGGCCGCCGATGCTGTCGCATCCGCTGGAGGACGAGGATTTCGAGAAGCTCGACGCATCCGAGTTCATGGCCGAGTGGAAATGGGACGGCATCCGCCTCCAAGCCGTCTCGGGCCACGGGAGCGACGGACGCCCCGTGCGAAAAATCTATTCCCGCACCGGCGAGGATGTCTCCCGCGCCTTCCCGGACCTCGTGGAGGCGCTGACCTTCGAGGGCGCGATCGACGGGGAGCTGCTCATCGTCCGCGAGGGGCGCGTGCAGAGCTTCAACGTGCTCCAGCAGCGCCTGAACCGGAAGGCCGTGACCCCGAAGCTGATCGCCGAGTTCCCGGCGCACCTGCGCGTCTACGACATCCTCACCGAGGGCGACGAGGACCTGCGCGACCTGCCTTTCCGGGAACGGCGCCAGCGCCTGGAGGCGCTCGTCGCCCGCCTCAGTGATCCGCGCATCGACCTGTCGCCCATGGTGCCCTTCGGGTCCTGGGACGAGCTTGCGGCCGCCCGGTCCGACCCGGCCTCGGTGGGCGCCGGTCCGGACGCGGACGCCATTGAGGGCTGCATGATAAAGCGGGCGAGCAGCCCGTATCTTCCCGGCCGCCCGAAGGGGTACTGGTACAAGTGGAAGCGCGATCCCTACCTGGTCGACGCGGTCATGATGTATGGCCAGCGCGGGCACGGGAAGCGCTCGTCCTTCTATTCCGACTACTCGTTCGGGGTGTGGCGCGACGGGCCGGGGGGCGAGGAGCTGGTGCCCGTGGGCAAGGCTTATCACGGCTTCACCGACGAGGAGCTGGTCAAGCTCGACCGCTACGTCCGCAACCACACCGTCAACCGGTTCGGGCCCGTGCGCGAGGTGGAATACGGCAAGGACCGGGGGCTCGTGCTGGAGGTGGCCTTCGAGGGGCTGCAGCGCTCGACCCGGCACAAATCCGGGGTCGCCATGCGGTTTCCCCGCATCAACCGCATCCGCTGGGACAAGCCGGCGGCGGAGGCCGACCGGATCGAGACCCTGGAAAAGATCCTCGAACGGGGCGAGAAGGAGGTCTACCCTCTCAAGGCCCAGAAGGCCCGGCGCGAGGAGGCATGACGATGCTGGAGGTGGAAACCCTCACACAGGGCAGCGTGACCCAGCAGGCGAGCGGCCGGCTGATCGTGGAGACGAAAGGCCAGGGCTTCACGGAGATCACGGACGCCGCCGCGCGCTGGGTGTTCGGGACCGGCATCCTCCAGGGGCTGCTGACGGTCTTCTGCCGGCACACCTCGGCCTCCCTGGTGATCCAGGAGAACGCCGATCCGGACGTGCGGCGCGACCTCATGACCGCCTTCGACCGGCTGGCGCCGCGGAACGCGGGCTACGTCCACACCACGGAGGGGTCCGACGACATGCCGGCCCACATCCGGACGGTCCTGTCCGGCGTCTCCCTCGGCATTCCTGTGATGGAGGGGCAGCTGGTGCTCGGGACCTGGCAGGGCCTCTATCTGGTCGAGCACCGGGACCGGCCGCACCGGCGCAACCTCGTGTTTCACCTCATCGGCGCATGAGGCATCCGAGCCCGAAGGGTTTAACTGTGAAGAACCGGCTGCATCGGCCCGATAGTTTCAGGTAGAATGGACCGAACGGACCGCCTTCTCCTTGCCATGCGAGCGGGGATGCGGCTAAGGCCTAACAAAAAGTGGCGTGGGAGGAAACGAGAGTGCAGGGTCAGAACACCACGATCGTGATTGCCGACGACCACCCGCTGTTTCGTGGGGCCCTGCGGCAGGCGGTCGCCTCCGTCATGCCGCAAGCCCGCGTGATCGAGGCCAGCGGCCTCGACGAGCTGAACGCGACCCTCGGCCAGGAGCGCGACCTCGACCTGATCCTCCTCGACCTCACCATGCCGGGCGTCCAGGGCTTCTCGGCCCTGCTGTCGCTGAGGGCGCAGCATCCGGAGCTGCCGGTGGTGATCGTGTCCGCCACGGAGGAGCCGACGGTGATCCGCCGGGCCATGGAATTCGGCGCCTCGGGCTTCATCCCAAAATCCATCGACGTGGACAGCATCGGCGGCGCCATCTCGGCCGTGCTCGCCGGCGACACCTGGACCCCGCCGGACGTGGACCTTTCGGCCGCCGAGGACAAGGAGACCGCCGATCTCGTGCGTCGCCTGGCGACCCTCACGCCCCAGCAGGTCCGCGTCCTGACCATGCTGTCCGAGGGCCTGCTCAACAAGCAGATCGCCTACGAGCTCAACGTCTCCGAGGCGACCGTGAAGGCCCATGTGTCGGCCATCCTCGACAAGCTCGGGGTCGACAGCCGCACCCAGGCCGTCATCGCGGCCTCGAAGATCGGCGTGACCCAGCGCCCCTCCCCGGCCGGAGCCGATTAGAGCCCTTCCACGAAGGCGTCGATCCGCGAGAGCGCCTGCTCGGACATGGCGCTGTCGAAGCGGATGAACACGTGGCATCCGCCCAGCCAGACCGCGAGCTCCGTCCTGTTGCCGGCGGCGGCCCAGCGGGCCGACATGAAGAGCGTGTCGTCCAGGAGCATGTCCCTCGTGCCCACCGAGAAGAGCGCGGGCGGCAGCCCTTTCAGATCCGCATAGAGCGGCGAGACGTCCGGATCGAAGCGGTCCGTGCTTCCGCAGAAGTTCTGGGCGAAGACCCTGACGTCGTTGGTGTTGAGGATCAGCCGCTCGGGGCCCCAGTGCCGCACGCTCGGGGTCAGGTTCAGGTCGTAGCAGCCCGCGAAGAGGTTCGCGCCCCGGAAGGGCGTCAGGCCGTGCCTGTCCCGCAGGCGCAGGATGGTGACGGCCGAGAGATGGGCGCCGGCCGACTCGCCGCCGATGAAGAGCCGGGACGTGCCGAAGCGGCGCTCCGCCTCGCGGATCGCCCAGAGGGCCGCCGCTTCGCAATCGTCGGGAGCGGCCGGATAGGGGTTTTCGGGCGCCAGCCGGTATTCCACGGACAACACCGCGAGGCCGCACCTC
>JAFAAP010000092.1 GCA_023426505.1 Pseudomonadota bacterium | reverse complement strand
CGCATCGGGCGGAAAAGTGGATCCGGTTTTCCGCGTCCACGATGCGCTCACGAAAGGAGTGGGCATCGGGTTCATCCCAAAAGTGGATTCCACTTTCGGGTCCGATGCTTTAGCGCGAAACCGTCATTGCCCGGAGACGAAGTTCCATGAAGCGCCTGATCCTTTCCGCCGTTCTCGCCCTCACGCCCGCTCTCGCGCTGGCGCAGGGAGCGTCCGGCAATCTCGTGCTCTACACGAGCCAGCCCAACACGGACGCGCAGCAGACGATCGACGCCTTCAAGGCGAGGCATCCGGGCGTGAACGTCACCTTCGTGCGCGACGGGACCCCCAAGATCCTCGCGAAGCTGCGCGCGGAGTTTGAGGCCGGCCAGCCGCAGGCGGATCTTCTTCTCATCGCCGACAGCGTCACCATGGAGGGCCTCAAGAAGGAGGACCGCCTGCTAGCGCATGACAAGGCGGACGTCTCCGCCTATCCGGCCGGCACGCACGACCCGCAGAAGCACTGGTTCTCCACCAAGCTGATCACCACCGGCATCGCCTACAACACCAAGGCCTCGTTCAAGCCGGCCTCATGGGCCGACCTCACGAAGCCCGAGGCGAAGGGCCAGGTGATCATGCCGAGCCCGCTCAGCTCCGGCGCGGCGCTCATCCATGCCGCCACCCTCACGGGCAACATCGAAGGCGGCTGGGACTATTACGAAGCCCTGAAGGAGAACGGCGCCCTCGCGGGCGGCGGCAACGGCGATGTGCTCAAGAGCGTCGCCGGCGGCGAGAAGCTCTACGGCGTGATCGTCGACTACATGCCGATCCGCGAGAAGGCCAAGGGCGCGCCGGTCGAGTTCGTGTTCCCGAAGGAAGGCGTTTCGGCCGTGACGGAGCCCGTCGCCATCCTGAAGAGCACGAAGAACCCGGAGGCCGCACGCGCCTTCGTGGACTTCCTGCTCTCGAAGGAGGGCCAGGAGCTCGCCCTCAAGCAGGGCTACATCGCGGCCCATCCGGCCGTCGCGCTGCCCGCCGGCTACCCGTCCCGCGACGCCATCAAGGTGATGCCGTTCGACGCCGCGCAGGCGCTCGCCGACGAGACCAAGAACAAGGCGGCCTTCGCGGACATCTTCGGCCAGTGAGACGCGACACCCGGGACAGAACGTTCTTCCAACGGGGAGGCTTCGGCCTCCTCGCGCTTCTCGCCGTTCTCACCTTCGCGTTCGACATCCTGCCGGCCGCCCGCCTGATCGGCGCGGCGCTGGCCCCCGGCGGCGCCTTCTCGCCGGACAACGCGCTCTCCGTCGTCACGAGCCGCTCCGCGATCCGCGCAAGCGTCGCGACACTCGAAACCGCGCTTCTCTCCAGTCTTCTCGCCCTCGTGATCGGCGGCGCGATGGCGCTGATCCTCGGGCTGACGGATGCCCGCGCGCGCCGCCCGGCCTCCTTTCTCTTCGTCCTGTCGATGATGATCTCGCCGCAGGTCGTGGCGCTCGCCTTCTTGAGCCTCGCGGGTCCGGCCTCGCCGCTCCTAAACGCGCTGGGCCTCGCACCCGCGGCAGGCACGCCGAACCCCATGCTGGGGCGCGGAGGCATCATCCTGGTGCTCGGGCTCCACCATGCGCCCCTCGTCTACGTGGTTCTCAGCGCCGGCCTGCGCCGGATCCCCGGCGCCGTGATCGAGGCGGCGCGCATCGATGGGTCGAGCCCGAGGCGGATCGTGGGCACCATCGTGCTGCCGCTGCTGCGCCCCCACCTGATTGGCGCGGCGCTCCTCGCCTTCGTGGCGGGAATCGGCAATTTCGGCATCCCGGCCCTGCTCGGCGCGCCGGTGAACTACCTCACCCTCCCGGTCCTCATCTATCGGCGGCTCTCGAGTTTCGGCCCCGGCATCATCGGCGACGTGGCCGCGCTCGGCCTCCTCGTCGCGGCGGTAGCGGGCTTGTGCGTCGCCTTAAGCCACTGGCTCACCCGCGAGGATGCGGTGCAGCTCGAGGAGGACCGGCCCTTCGCGCCGTTCTGGCGCCTCGGGACCGGGCGCCGGGCCGCAGAAGCCTTCGTGTGGGCCGTGCTCGCGGCCGCTCTCGCGCTGCCGATGCTGTCGCTCCTCACCGCCTCCCTCGTGCCGTCCTACGGCATGGCCCTTACCCGGGCGACCGCGACGCTCGACAACTTCGTCGAAGTCCTGATGCGGCAGGACGTGACGGTGCGGGCCTTCCGCAACTCGTTCTTCTACGCGGGAGGCTCGGCGCTCGCGCTGGCGCTCCTGTCCGTCCCGCTCGCCTACGCGCTCGTGCGCCGTGCGGGCGCGGCCCGCGCCATCGTGCCGGCCCTGCTCGAGATCGCCTATGTGCTGCCCGGCGTGGTGCTCGCCATCGCGTGCATCCTGCTCTTCCTCAAGCCTCTGCCGCTTGTCGGCGTGTCGCTCTATGCCACGCCCTGGATCATCGTCTTCGCCTATCTGGCCCGGTTCCTGCCGGTCGCCCTGAAGCCCGCGATGGCCGCCATGCAGCAGGTCGAGCTGGCGCAGGAGGAGGCCGCCGCCCTCGACGGAGCCAGGACCTTCCGCCGCATCATCGACATCATCGCTCCATCCCTTCTGCCCGCAGCGGCGGCCGGCGGCCTGATGGCCTTCCTGCTCGCCTTCAACGAACTCACGGTCTCGGCCCTGCTGTGGTCCGCCGGAACCGAGACCATCGGGGTCGTGCTCTACAACCTCGAAGAGGCGGGCCTTGCCGCGCAGGCCTCCGCCATCGCGGTCACGAGCGTGGCGGTGATCACCCTGGCGATGCTGGCGCTCGACCGGCTGGGCGCGCGGCTCCCCGCCGGAACGCTGCCGTGGGACTGCGCTTCGGCGCCGTCCGTTGCAACTCTTCCCCCCAGGTCCCCCGATGTTCCGTTCATCCCCGGAAAGATCGCCGTCCCCGCGGCGGCGCGCGAGCGGATGGCGCAGGGCTGAAATATGGGAAGGCCGCCAAGCGGCCTTCCCGACTCCTTGCCGGCGCCGATCAGGCCGTGCGCCCGCGCTCCTTGAGCCACCGTAGCAGCTCGGCGTCGAAGAGCTCGCTCTCCTCGAAGGGCGGCGTGTGACCGCTCTTCTCGAAGACCCGCACCGTCAGGTCGCGGAAGCTTTCCAGGTAGGGCTCCCAGGTCTCGTAGGGCGCCACGAGGTAGTCATGGCGCCCGAGCGCCAGCAGCACCGGAGCGTCGAGCCCGTCGAGCCCCTTCGCGATGTCGATGTCGCGAAAGACCTCGCCCCAGAGATGGTCGAAGGCCGGCATGTTCACGTGCACGCCTTCCCACAGGGGACCCGCGTCGAAGGTGTGGTCGTACCAGCTCCGCGCCCCCATCCTGACGCAGTAAGCGACGAAGCGCTTCTCCGGCGCGGCCTCGATCTGGGTGGGAAGCAGCGCGAGATCGCGCGCGAGCCGTTCCTTCCGCTCAGGGCAGACGGATTCCTGCCAGCGCCGTTCGAGCACCTGCATGTGCTCGGCCCGATGGCTTGGGCCGGTGGCGATCATCACCACGTGCGAGACATGGGCCGGATGGCGCTTGGCATATTCAAGCGCCATGTATCCGTGCCCGGAATGCCCGATGATCACGACCTTGCCGAGGCCGAGATACCGACGCGCCCGCTCGATGTCGTCGAGCACGACGTCGAACGCATAGTCGGACACGGGCACGTCGCCGGACGCTTTCGCGAAGCCGCGGTGATCGAGGAAGACGAGCCGCAGCGATTGCCGCAAGGCCGCCGAGAAGACGCGCGGGTAGTAGACCGCGCTGCCGATCACGATGGCGGGCGGTCCGCTGCCTTCGACGCGATAGGAGAGTTCGAAGGCGCCCGAGCGGATCGTTCCGCGCATCGCGGCGCCGGTGGTGTTCTGAAGTTTGGACATTGTCGTTCATCCGTCTGATCCGACCGAAGCCGAAGCCTCGGCCGACAAAGGCCATGACGAAGCGGCCCGGGAATCGGGCGGCCTGTCGGCGATCGTCGTGTCGGACAGCGTCGCTAACGGATGAGGGGCACGGGGAATCGTCCTTCGCCAAGGCGCCGCGCGGGGCGGCGCATCGCTCTTTTGCCGCAAAACCGGCCGCCTGTGAACAGGCGCGACACCGCCACGGATGAAGAGCGCCCGCACATCTGCGCCGGGCTGCGCATTGCCCCGTCCCGCGCCAAGGTCGGGCCTCATCTCAGCCTTGTGGAGCGCGAGCGATCCCCCATGTCCAACATCCCGAAAAGCTTTAGCATCGTCTCATGGCTGCTCCTTCTCTCGACCCACCCTGGCCCGCAGACGCCGAACCGTCCTGGGACGACCTGCGGATCTTCCTGGCTGTGGTGGCTCATGGATCGATGAACGGGGCCGGCCGCTCCATGGGCCTGAGCCAGCCGACCGTCGCGCGCCGCATCAGGGCTCTGGAGGAGACCCTCGGCGTTTCCCTGTTCCAGCGCGGCCCCAACAATCTCGACCTGACGGAAGCCGGCCGCGCCGTGCTGGAGGCGGCCTCCCCCATGGCCGAGGCTGCGAACGCCGTTCCCAGGATCGCCGCCGCCTACCGCCCGGACCCGTCGGCCCCGGTGCGGATCACCGCCACGGCGTCAGTGAGCCTCTTCCTCTCGCTCCACGCGGCGGAGATCCACGAGGCGGCGCAACCCGCCGAGACGGCCTACATCCCGACCCGGCGCAAGCTCGATCTCGCGGCCGGCGAGGCCGACATCGCCTTGCGCATGCGCACGCTCCCGGACGAATCCGAGGACCTCGTGGTGCGCAGGATCGGCCAGATCGCATTCGCCATGTATGCCCGGACGCCCGACCCTAAGGCCGTCATCGCCCCGCCGGAGGACCCGACCCTCTCGCGCCAGGCCGCCTATGTGGCCGACTTCGCGAAAGGCCGCACCGTCTCGGCCCGGATCGGCGATATGCCGATTCGTTACCAGGCGGCGAGAACCGGCCTCGGCGCCGCCTTCCTGCCCTGCTGGCTCGGCGATTCGGACCCGGACCTTGTTCAGGTGACGAAGCCGCAGGGAGACCTGATCGAGGACGTCTTCCTCGTCATCCACCGCCGCAGCCGCAACCGGGAGAGCGTCCAGCGCGTGGCGAACGCGCTCGCGACCCTGTTCAAGCGCCACCGGAAGGCGCTGGTGGGCGGCTGAAGCCGGTCAGGCCTTCGCCTTCTTCGCCTTGGGTGCGGCCTTCGGGGCCGGCATGTCCCCCAAGGCATGGACCAGCACCTTCTTCATGGCGCCGGGCAGCGCCTCCTCGTGGAGCTGGTGGCGCGGGGTCCAGCGCATGTCCTCGGGGGCGGGTTCGTCCTTCGGGACCTTGGCGAGGAAGACCGTGAGCTCCAGGGGAAAATGCGTGAAGACGTGGCGGACGACGCCAGGCAGGCGCTTCCAGCGCGCCTCGATGGGGGCGTCCACCATGGCGCGGGAGGGCTCGTAATCCGGCTCCCAGGCGCTCGTCGGCGTCTCGACCATGCCGCCGAGCAGTCCCTGCGGCGGCCGCGTGCGCAGCAGGATGCTGTCGTCGGCGCGCAGGACCACGAAGGCGGCGCCCTTGCGCAGCTGCCCCGTCTCCTTCTTCTGCTTCTTCGGGAACGTCTCCTGAAGGCCGGCGGCGCGCGCCTGGCAGGGCTGCATCCACGGGCAGATGGCGCAGGCCGGGCGCTTGGGCGTGCAGATCGTGGCGCCGAGATCCATGACGGCTTGGGCGAAGTCGCCCGGCCGGTCCTCGGGAACGATCTCCTCGGTCAAGGCCCGGATGAGGGGCTTTGCTTTGGGGAGCGGCTCCTCGACCATGAAGAGGCGAGACACGACCCGCTCCACGTTGCCGTCCACGGCGGCAGCCTTCCGGTCGAAGGCGATCGCTGCGACCGCGGCCGCCGTGTAGGCGCCGATGCCGGGGAGCTTGAGAAGCTCGGCCTCCGTCCCGGGGAAACGCCCGCCATGGTTTTCCACAACCGCCTTGGCGCAGGCATGGAGATTGCGGGCGCGGGAATAGTAGCCGAGGCCCGCCCAGGCCTGCATCACCGCGTCGGCCGGGGCCTCGGCCAGCGATTCGATCGTGGGAAACCGCTCCAGGAACCGCTCGTAGAAGGGTTTGACCGCCACCACGGTCGTCTGCTGCAGCATGATCTCGGAAAGCCAGACGCGGTAAGGATCCGCGGTCTCGCCCGGCCTCGCGCGCCACGGCAGGTCGCGCCGGTGCCGGTCGTACCAGGCGAGGAGATCGTCGGAGCGAGGCTTGGTGGCGCGCAAGGCGGGCGTTAACATGTGACGTGGAATAACGAGCCCGCTTCAATATTCCAACGTGGCTTTTGGACCAACACCATGCGACAGCCGAGACACCGGCCCCGGCCCCTTGCCGAATTTCTCGACGTCTGTCTCAGCCCGAGCCTGGCGGCGCAGGGCTTCGCCACGTCGGACATCATCATGGCCTGGCCCGAGATCGTCGGCGACCGTCTCGCCGCCTTCACCCAGCCGCTCAAAATCGAGTGGAAGCGCAAGAGCCCCCATGCCGATCCGGACGCGCGGCCCGACCCGGCGACCCTCGTGGTCCGGGTCGAGGGCGCCTTCGCGCTGGAGATGCAGCACATGGCGCCTGTGGTGATCGAGCGGGTGAACGCCTATTACGGCTGGCGCTGCATCGGAAAACTGGTGCTCAAGCAGGGACCCGTCCGGCGACTCGAGAAGAAGAAGCAGGCGTCACCGGTCCTTGGGCCGGAGGAGCGGAAGCGCCTCGACGGTCTCCTGGCGCCGATCGAGGAGGATGCTCTCAAGGCCGCCCTCGACCGGCTCGGGCAGGCGGTCGTCGGCTCGCGCACGAAAGCGTGACAGATCTGTCGCTTGCCACATATCCCAAGTCATTCTACCGCAGAACGACGTATCCTTACGGAGCCTTCTTCAGATGATCACCCGGCGTCAAACGCTTCAGCTTCTCGGCACCGCGGCCGCCACGGCCCTGATCGCCACGAGTTTCCCGGCCCTGGCTCAGAACGTCGCCCCGGCTGACCTCGCCACCGAGGGGCCCCTCGGCGACGTGGCCCTGGGTCCCAAGGACGCCAAGGTGACGATCATCGAATACGCATCGCTGACCTGTTCCCACTGCGCCGCCTTCCACAAGGAGACCTGGCCGGAGCTGAAGAAGCGCTACATCGACACGGGCAAGGTCCGATTCGTCCTGCGCGAGTTCCCGCTCGATCCCCTGGCCACGGCCGGCTTCATGCTCGCCCGCTGCGACGGCGAGAGCAAATATTACCCCATCACCGACCTGCTCTTCGACCAGCAGCGGAACTGGGCCTTCACCGACAAGCCCCTGGACGCCCTCCGGACCATGATGCGCCAGGCAGGTTTCTCACAGGAGAAATTTGATGCTTGCTTGAAGGACCAGAAACTTTATGACGCTGTGAATGCGGTGAAGAACCGGGGTATGGAGCAGTTCCGCGTGGACTCGACCCCGACCTTCTTCATCAACGGCCAACGCCACCCCGGAAACATGTCGATCGATGAGCTTGAGAAGATCATCAAGCCTCTGCTGGGAGAATAAGCTCCCCTGCCCCGCCCCGGCGGGGCGGGACGGAAAGGCGCGTCGATGAAGCTGACGCGCCTTCGCATCGCCGGGTTCAAGACCTTCGTCGAGCCCATGGACTTCCTGATCGAGCCGGGCCTGACCGGCGTGGTCGGGCCGAACGGCTGCGGCAAGTCCAACCTCGTCGAGGCCCTGCGCTGGGTCATGGGCGAGAACTCGCACAAGAACATGCGCGCCACCGGAATGGACGACGTCATCTTCTCCGGTTCGGGCAACCGCCCGGCGCGCAACTCGGCCGAGGTCCTGCTCACCATCGACAACGGCGAGCGCACGGCGCCCGCCGCCTTCAACGATTCGGATCTCCTCGAAGTCTCGCGCAAGATCGAACGCGAGGAAGGCTCGACCTACCGGGTCAACGGCAAGGAAGTGCGCGCCCGCGACGTGCAGCTTCTCTTCGCGGACGCCGCGACCGGCGCCCGTTCGCCCGCCCTTGTGCGGCAGGGTCAGATCAGCGAGATCATTTCGGCCAAGCCCCAGGCTCGCCGCCGCATCCTGGAGGACGCCGCCGGCATCGCCGGCCTCCATGCCCGCCGCCACGAGGCCGAGCTGCGCCTGAAGGCCGCGGAGGACAACCTGGTCCGCGTCGAGGACGTGCTGCGGGAGCTCGAAAGCCAGATCGAGAGCCTCAAGCGCCAGGGCCGCCAGGCCTCCCGCTACAAGAACCTCTCGGCCGAGATCCGGCGCCTCGAGGCGCTGATGTATGCCCTCGCCTTCGCGGATGCCCGCGAGCAGGCGGCCGCCGCCGAGAAGCAGGTGGCCGACAACCTCAAGGCGGTCGCGGACCTGACCGAGGAGCAGACCCGGGCCGCCACGGCCCAGGCCGTCGCCGCCCATGCGCTGCCGGGCCTGCGCCAGGAGGAAGCCGCCGCGGCCGCCGCCCTCCAGCGCCTCACCCATGCCCGCAGCGAGCTCGAATCGGAGGAGCGCCGGTCGAAGGACCGGGTGAGCGAGCTGGAACGCCATATCGGCGACCTCAACCGCGACATCGCCCGCGAGGCGGTGCAGCGCACCGACGCCGAAGCGACGATCGAGCGCCTCAGGCAGGAGCAGGCCGAGATCGCCCTGACCACGGACGGGGCGGACGACGCCCGCGCCGAGGCCCAGGAGCGCCTGACGAACGTGGAGGCGGAGCTGGCCGAGGCCGAGGCTTCTTTAAGCGCCCTCCAGGCCCAGACCTCCGACCTCAATGCCCGCCGCGCCGCCCTGGAGCGGTCCGTGCGCGAGGAGATGGAACGCGCCGCGCGCTTCGCGGCCGAGCGGGAGCGGATCGAGCGCGACATCGAGGCCCTGTCCGCCTCGACCGACGATTCGCCGCCGATCGACGACCTGCGCGAAGAGGCCGCCATGGCCGAGGAGGCCGCCCAGGCCGCCGAAGAGGCCGTTATGGAAGCCCGCGAGTCGGTCGCGGCCGCCCGCGAGGCCGAGAACCGGCTGCGCCAACCCCTGAACGAGGCCGAGCGCCAGGCCCAGCGGCTCGAGACCGAGGTCCGGACGCTCGCCAAGCTCGTCACCTCCGCGACCGGCGATCTCTGGCCTCCGGCGGTCGACCAGATCACGGTCCGGAAGGGCTACGAGACCGCCCTCGGCGCGGCCCTTGGCGACGACCTCGAGGCCTCCACCAATCCCTCTGCCCCGGCCCATTGGGCCGAGACCGGCGCCGGCGGGGACGATCCGGCCCTGCCGGAAGGCGTCCGGTCGCTTGCGGATCTCTCGACCGCTCCGGCCGCGCTCCAGCGCCGCCTGCGCCAGATCGGCGTGGTCAGCAAGGAAGACGGCCTGCGCCTGCGGCACCTGCTCAAGCCGGGTCAGCGCCTGGTGTCCCAGGAGGGCGACCTGTGGCGCTGGGACGGCTTCACCACAGCCGCGGAAGCGCCCTCACCGGCGGCCCGCCGCCTGGCCGAGAAGAACCGCCTCGGCGACCTGGAACGCGAGGCGGCCGAGGCCCGGGAGCAGGCTGAGCATCTGCGGCACGAAGCCGAGGAGGCCCTGAACGCGGTGCGCATCGCCGCGTCCCGCGAGATGCAGGCCATCGAGACCGCCCGCCAGACCCGGCAGGCGCTCGACGCCACCCGCACCCGCCTCGCCGCCGCCGAGCGCAAGGAAGCCGAACTCGGCCAGCGCCGCTCGGCCCTGCAGGAGGCGCTCGCCCGCATCTCCGCCAGCGAGAGCGAGGCCCAAGAGCGGGCGGAAGCCGCGCGTGCCAACCTCGAAGATCTCGCGCCCGCGCCCGATCTGGAGAGCCGCCTGCTGGAGGAGCGCACCCGCGTGGCCGAGTTCCGCGCCGCCGCTTCCGAGGCGCGCGCCGCCCTTCAGGCGCTCATGCATGAGGCGGAGCTGCGCCGCCGCCGGCAGGACTCGCTCGCGGCCGACATCCGGCTCTGGACCGAGCGCGCCGCCCGGGCCGCCAAGGCGCACGAGGACCTGGGCGAACGCCTGGAGCGGGCCCAGGACGAGCACCAGCGGCTGCTGGAGGCTCCCGACACCTACCTGCTGCGCCGCCGTTCCCTCCTGTCGGAGATCGAGCAGGCCGAGGCCAAGCGCAAGGAGGCGGCCGACCGCCTGGCCGACGCGGAAACGCACCTCGCCGAGACCGACCGCGCCGCCCGCGCGGCCCTCGAAGCCCTCTCGGGCGCCCGCGAGTCGCGGGCGGGATCCCAGGCCCGCCACGAGGCGGCGGTCCAGCGCCTCGCCGAGATCACCCGCAACATCGCCGAGAACCTCGAGACCACGCCGGCCGGCCTGATCGAGATGGCCGGCCTCAAGGAGGGAATCGAGCTGCCTTCGCAGGCGGAGATCGAGGCCAAGCTGCATTCTCTCAAGAACGACCGGGAGCGGCTGGGCGCGGTCAACCTGCGCGCCGACGAGGAGCTGGGCGAGCTCGAAGCCAAGTTCAACGGCCTGGCCGCCGAGCGGGGCGACTTGGTGGAGGCGATCAAGCGCCTGCGCCAGGCCATCGGCAGCCTCAATCGCGAGGGCCGCGAGCGCCTGCTCTCCGCCTTCGACGTGGTGAACGCCCATTTCAAGCGCCTCTTCACCACCCTGTTCGGCGGCGGCACGGCCGAGCTGACCCTCGTCGATTCGGACGATCCCCTCGAGGCCGGGCTCGACATCCTGGCCCGTCCGCCGGGCAAGAAGCCCCAGACCATGACTCTCCTGTCCGGCGGCGAGCAGGCCCTGACGGCGACCGCGCTGATCTTCGCCGTGTTCCTCACGAATCCCTCGCCGATCTGCGTCCTCGACGAGGTCGACGCCCCGCTCGACGACGCCAACGTGGAGCGCTACTGCGACCTTCTGGAGGACATGGCGCGCCAGACCGAGACCCGTTTCGTGGTGATCACCCACAACCCGATCACCATGGCCCGCATGGACCGGCTCTTCGGCGTCACCATGGCCGAGCGCGGCGTCTCCCAACTCGTCTCGGTCGATCTGCAGAGCGCCGAGCGCATTCTTGAGACGGCCTAAGGGTTTCAGCCGCGTCTTCCTTCCGCCTCAAAATCGTGGACGCTTTCACGCGAGGCCCGTGCAAATCGCCGAATTATTGTTATATTTCAAATACTTGAATGTTTTCTGACGGTCCTTGACAGTAGGGACCCTCCCTCATATGTTGCGCGCGGCTTTCGGGGCCGGGCTCCCAGGACCTTTTCCCGCACTGCTGAGAAGGAGAAACGCGCATGGCGGATCCCACCAAGCAGGGCAATGGAAACGGTCGGGAACCGACCAGCTCCGACGATGCCGACCTTTCGGCGAGACTGAAATCTCTCGATGCACGGATCGACAAGGCGTCCGCGCAGCGACAGATCGCAGAACCGCCCGCCCGTCCGACATCGGATTCGAGCGCCCTCGGTCAAGCCGTCAGGCTTTCGGCGGAGTTCGTGTCCGGAGTGGCTGCGGGCGGAATCGTGGGTTGGCTCGTCGATCGGCTGTTCGGGTCCTCTCCTTGGGGGCTGATCATCTGTCTCATCCTCGGCTTCTGCGCCGGAATGCTCAATCTGATGCGAGCGTCCGGCGCGCTGAAAAGCGCCCGGTATGACGACAAGCGATGATCCCATTCAATTCGACAGCCGCACGGCGACAGGCAACAGGGATTTAAGAGCGGATCATGGCGAGCCCGATTGAGCAATTCCAGATCAAGCCCATCATACCTGTCCTCAACTTCACCAATTCGTCGCTGTTCATGGTCGGCGCGACCGCCCTCATCGTGGGCGGCCTGCTCTATGCGACCCGCAAGCGCGCCATGGTGCCGGGCCGCGCCCAGTCGGTCGCGGAAGGACTCCACGATTTCGTCGCCAACACGCTGACGGACGCGACCGGCAAGGAGGGGATGAAGTTCTTCCCCCTCGTGTTCTCGCTGTTCATGTTCGTGCTCACGGCGAACCTGCTCGGCATGATCCCGGGCTTCTTCACGGTCACCAGCCACATCATCGTCACCTTCGCGCTGGCGATGCTCGTGATCGGCACGGTCGTGATCTACGGCTTCCTCAAGCACGGCACTCACTTCCTCGGGCTCTTCGTGCCGTCGGGCGTTCCCGGCTGGCTGCTGCCCTTCATCGTGGTGATCGAGATCATCTCGTTCCTGTCGCGCCCGATTTCGCTGTCGCTGCGTCTCTTCGCCAACATGCTGGCGGGACACATCGCGCTCAAGGTCTTCGCAGGCTTCGTGGTCAGCCTCCTGGCTGCCGGCGGCGCCCTGACGATCCTGGCTCCGCTGCCGCTTCTCATGGCGGTTGCTCTCATGGCGCTCGAGTTCCTCGTCGCCGCACTGCAGGCCTATGTCTTCACGGTCTTGACCTGCATCTACCTGAACGACGCGCTGCACCCGGGCCACTAGGTCTGCGCCGAGTTACAACACTCCCTCCTCCCGATCACAGCTTCCTTAAGGAGATCACGATGGATCCGATAGCTTTCAAGTTCCTCGGCGCGGGCCTCGCCTGCATTGGCATGGGCCTCGCCGCCATGGGCGTCGGCAACATCTTCGGTAACTTCCTCTCCGGCGCTCTGCGCAACCCGTCGGCGGCCGACAGCCAGTTCGCCCGCGCCTTCATCGGCGCCGCGCTCGCGGAAGGTCTCGGCATCTTCTGCCTCGTCGTCGCTCTCGTTCTGCTCTTCACCTAAACCTGAGAACAGTCGATCGGGACGGCGGAGTGCCTGGCGCTTCGCCCTGCGAACCATGACGGCGGAACGACCGCCGTCATTCCTTGTTTCGAGATCCCGCGCGGACCGGACCTTCGGGCCCCGGATTTCGGAACCGAGATTTTACCGGCACCTCGAAGCGAACGAACAAATCGCCGAGACTGCCCCCAAGTTCATCCGTCTTTTAGGATTGGCTCCATGGCTCAGGCTCAAACGACCCATGCTGCAACGGAAGCGCCGGGCGGCGCCCACGAAGATATCGGCTTCCCGCCCTTCGAGACGGAAACCTACGGCGGCCAGCTGCTGTGGCTCGCGATCACCTTCGCGGCTCTCTACTTCCTGCTCTCCCGCCTCGTCCTGCCGCGCCTGAGCGGCATCATCGAGACCCGCCGCGAGACCATCGCCCGCGACCTCGACGAGGCCGCCGCGATGAAGACCCGCGCCGAGGAGGCCGGCACGGCCTACGAGAAGGCCCTCGCCGAGGCCAAGGGCCAGGCCCAGCGCCTCGCCCAGGAGACCCGCTCCAAGCTCGCCGCCGAGTCCGACGCCAAGCGCAAGGCTCTCGAGGCCGATCTCGGCCAGCGTCTGGCCGAGTCCGAGGCCACCATCGCGGCCAAGAAGACCGAGGCCATGAGCCATGTCCGCGCGATCGCGCAGGAGACCACGATGGCCATCGTCGAGCGTCTCTCCGGCCAGGCTCCCTCCCCGAAGGCGGTGGAAGCCGCTCTCGACCAGTCCAAGCTCTAAGATCAGGAGGCACGCATGTTCGCCAGCGCTGAATTCTGGGTCGCCGTCGCCTTCCTCATCTTCTGGGGCATCCTGTTCTATTACGGCGTCCCCGGTAAGCTCGTGACCTCTCTCGACAGCCGCGGTAAGCGCATCGCCGATGAGCTCGCCGAGGCCAAGCGCCTGCGCCAGGACGCCGAGCGGCTCCTGAAGGAGTTCGAAGCCAAGCGCGCCGCCGCCGAGCGCGAGGCCGCCGACATCGTCTCCACCGCCCGCGAGGAGGCCGAGCGCCTCGCTCAGGAGGCCCAGGAGAAGATGGCCGACTTCGTGCGCCGCCGCACCGCTTCAGCCGAGGCTCGCATCGCCCAGGCCGAGAGCCAGGCGTCCGCCGAGGTCCGCGCCGCCGCCGTCGACGCTGCGATCCGCGCCTCGGAGCGCGTGCTGCGCGAGCAGATCAGCGGCCCGACCGCCGCCTCGCTCGTCACCCAGAGCCTCGGCGACGTGCGCCGCAAGCTGCAGTGAGCGGCATCGAAACGGAATTGAAAAGGCCGCCTTCCGGGCGGCCTTTTTCGTTTGAGGAGTGAGCGATGCTTCTGATCTTCGACTGCGACGGCGTGCTCGTCGATTCGGAACCCCTGAGCTGCCGGATCGATGCCGAGGTGCTGACCGGGCTCGGCGTTCCCTACACAGCCGAGGAGATCGCCCGCGATTTCGTCGGGGTGAGCCAGAAGGACATGATCGCCCGCATCTCGGCCGAGCGCGGCGTGACGCTTCCCGGCGATCTCGCCGAGCGGATCAACCGCGCTCTCTTCACGCGCTTCGAGACCGACCTGAGGCCGATCGACGGCGTGCGGGACGCGATTCTCGCCCTCCCCCACCGTCGCTGCGTCGCGTCCTCGTCGCTTCCGGAGCGAATCGCCCTGTCGCTGCGCGTGACGGGCTTGGCCGATCTGTTCGACGATGTCTTCAGCGCGTCGGAAGTCCGTCACGGCAAGCCGGCGCCGGACCTCTTCCTCCATGCCGCGTCACGGATGGAGGCTGATCCCGCGACCTGCATCGTGATCGAGGATTCCATCGCCGGAGTCCAGGCCGCCCGCGCCGCGGGGATGCGCGTGATCGGCTTCACCGGCGGTGGGCATTGCGGGCCGGAGCATGGGGAGAGATTGCGGGAAATCGGCGCGACGACGATTGTAACGCATATGGCGGAACTGCCTGAAGCAGTGCGGATGATCAGAAGCGCAGCGTAAACCCCTCTCCCCTGGCGGGAGAGGGTGGTCCCCGCGTCAGCGAGGGGCCGGGAGAGGGGGCGGCGAGCGCAGCTACAATTTTCTCAACTGCAAGCTCAACCGCGCCGAGGACAAGATCGTTTGGGAGGCGAATGATCGAGAAGCTCTGCGATCTGAGCCACGCGTCCCGCGCCAGGTCCTTTGCCCGTCGTTCGGGCGTGTCGTGCGGCGGACCATCGAGTTCGACGATGAGGCGCCTTTCCAAGCAAACGAAATCGACGGTGTAGATCCCAATCGGCATCTGGCGCTTGAACTTGAATCCGATCCGGCCGGCGCGCAATGCCTTCCAAAGGAACGCCTCAGCTCGAGTCGGCTGACGGCGCTGTGCCTTTGCGAAGGAGCGATGTTCAGGAGCAATGCGGAATTGAGGCATGTCTTCCCTGAACTCCCCCTCTCCCGGCCTGCTGCGAGGCCACCCTCTCCCGCAAGGGGAGAGGGTGCAGGGCCCTAATTTACTCCGCAGCCTCCGCCATCGGAGCCGGCGGCGTCCATTTCAGGATCGGGTTGCGGGCCGCGCGGGTTTCGTCGAGGCGGCGGCGCGGCGCATGGTAGGGGGCGCCGGTGAAGCGCGCCGTGTCGCCGCGTTTCGCTGCCATCGCGAGGTCGCGCAGGGTCGCGATGAAGAGGTCGAGGGACGTCTTCGATTCGGACTCCGTCGGCTCGATCAGCATGGCGCCGTGGACGACCAGCGGGAAGTACATGGTCATCGGGTGATAGCCCTCGTCGATCATGGCCTTGGCGAAATCGAGCGTGGTGACCCCCGTGTCCTTCAGCCAGGTATCGTCGAACAGCACCTCGTGCATGCAGGGCTTGTCGCCGAAGGGCTGCGAGAACAGGTCGGACAGCGAGGCGCGGATGTAGTTGGCGTTGAGCACCGCGTCTTCCGAGGCCTGCTTCATGCCGTCCGCGCCGTGCGACAGCATGTAGGACAGGGCGCGCACATACATGCCCATCTGGCCGTGGAAGGCCGTCATGCGGCCGAACGGCGTCTCGTCCGCGTCGGCCGCGTTCTCGACCAGGGTCAGCTCCCCGTCCTTCACCGTGACGAACGGCACCGGCGCGAAAGGCGCGAGCCGCGCCGACAGCACCACCGGGCCCGAGCCCGGGCCGCCGCCCCCCAGGGGGGGG
>JAFAAP010000322.1 GCA_023426505.1 Pseudomonadota bacterium | reverse complement strand
GCTGAAGCCCGGGCAGCCGCCCGCGTCTACCGCGTTGCCCTGTCTCGCGAGAACCTGAACCCGGCGCAGTTCGCTGTTGTCGTGTCCGACCGGCGGCGCCGGGTGGTCGAGGTGGTGTCGCTTCGTGAGGAATGAGCATGCTGGCCGCAGCGAGCGTGGGACCTGCCCGCCAAGCCCGGACGGCACGGTCCATGACACCAGTTGCGCGAAACTGGCGCCGGCGTATAAGTGGTGCATCCTGCATGCTCAGAAGGTATAATTCCGGCCTTCTGACCTAATGGCGGGCGGTGGCCCATGGCACCGGTCTGCTTACGGAATTTGAGCGCGGACGAGTTCACGACTGTCAAGCGCTTGGCTCACTCCCACACTGCTCCGGCCCAGAGGGTGCAACGCGCCCGGATCCTCTGGCGGGCCGGTCATGGCAAGAGCACCGCGGCGATTGCAACTCGCGTGGACCTGGATGGCGAGACCGTGCGCAAGCGCATCCGCTGCTTCAATGCGGAAGGACTGGATGCGCTCAAAGACCGATACCGCTCAGGCCGCCCGCTGGCGTATTCGGCCGGCCAGATTTCCATCGTGATCGCCATCGCGCTGACCAAGCCAGAGACGCTCGGCCTGCCGTTTGCCGCTTGGACGTTGGATCGGCTGGCCTCCTACCTGCACGAGCACAAAGGGATTGCGATGCAGCGCAGCCGGATCGACGATATCCTGCTCCACGAGGGCCTGCGCTGGCAAAAACACGAGACCTGGTTCGGCGAGCGGGGCGACCCAGCCTTTGCCGAAAAAAGAGGGCAATCGAAACGCTCCACACCAAGCCGCCTGCGGGCAGTGCTGTGATCTGCCTGGACGAAATAGGGCCGGTCAGCGCCAAGAGCTATGCCGGACATGCTCTGGTGCAGGGCCGGACGCGACCGGCCGAGCGACTGAGCGGGTGTACGCCATCATGGGCAATCCGCGCTGGGAGATGGTGTTCCAGCCCAAATACGCCGCTTGCCTCAACCTGATCGAGCCGTGGTGGGAGATCCTGCGCTCTCTCGCGTAAGCGGGGCGGCGCTTCGACACCCGGGACGAGATCACCGAGGCGATCCACCGCGCCACGGTCTACTGGAATGCGCACCGCTATTCCTTCGTCTGGGGCAAACGCCGTCGGCATCGGCTCCGCCGCTCACGCGGCATCGCCCTGCTGCCGAGAGCCGCATGACTTGTCGGATGCGCCAATGAGCGCATTCAGAATGCAGCGACCGTTGCATGACACTCTCAAGCCTTGACGGGAGCGAGTTTCCCGGTTTGTCAGGTAAAGCGCTTTTGATCTGGGCGTGAATCCATTCGGGCGGGCTGTGCGTTGACTGGAATATGGCCCAGGAGGCAAGTCATGCCCCAGCCCTATTCCGCCGATTTGCGTGCGCGCGTTCTGGTCGCCTGCGAGCGGGGCGACCTTCCTCAGGTCGAGATCGCCCGCCGGTTTCAGGTCTGTCCCGCGACCGTGTCGAACTGGCGCCGCCAGGAGCGTGAGGAAGGCCGACGTGCTCCGAAGCCGCACAGCGGCGGCGTGCCCTCGCGCCTGAATGCGGCGGTTCTCGAGGTGCTGTGCCAGCTCGTGTTGGAGGACAATGACGCGCTGCTGCGCGAGTACCGCGAGCGCCTGGCCGAGCGTACCGGTGTGACGGTCTGCTTGGCGGTGCTCTGCGAGGCGCTCAAGCGGCTCAAGCTGCGTCCGAAAAAAAGACCCTTCGGGCGGCCGAGCAGGAGCGGCCCGAGATTGCCGTCGAGCGCGCGGCTTACCGCCAGCAGATGAGCGAGATCCCTGCGGAACGCTTGGTGTTCCTGGATGAGAGCGGGGTGACCACCAAGATGGCCCGCACGCATGCACGAGCCCCACGGGGGCAGCGGGCGTACGGCTCGATCCCGCTCGGCTCCTGGCAGCGGCTGACAGTGTTGGGCGCGCTGGCCTGTGAGGGCCTGGTGGCCACGATGAGCATCGAGGCGTCGACCTCGACCTCCGTGCTGCTGGCCTATCTTGAGCAGGTGCTGGTGCCGGCTCTCAAACGCACCAAGCCGGATGCCATTCTGGTGATGGACAACCTGCGCCCGCACCATGCGACGGAAGTGCGGGACCTGCTCGATCAGGCTGGGATTGGGCTGTTGTACCTTCCGCGCTACTCACCGGAGTTCAACCCGATCGAGCAGGCCTGGGCCAAGATGAAGGAGCCGCTCAAAGCGAAAGCCCCGCGCACGCTCGAAGCCTTGGAGGCGGAACTCAAACCCGCCCTCGACACCATCACTGCGAAAGATGCCCGAGGCTGGATCAGGCACGCCGGCTATGCCCTACACTGAGACCAAAAGCGCTTTAGCTTCGAGCAGCGTCTTGCGACGCGCGGGCAAGCCGGTTGCCCACAGTTGTCCTGAAGCTGCCTCCTTGTGGGAAGGGGGCCACCACGCATCTGCGGCAAGCGCACTTGGCTTCAGGCCCGTGTTCAGGCTCCGACGACGCTCCGGCCTCCTGCGGGGCCAGCGATCCGTCACTAGATTAGGCAGCGTGACCGTCACGCCAAAGGCGTTCGGATGCAGGTCGGCCGCGCCACCAGGATCGCGCGATAGCCAACAAAGCCACACGCCCGGAACTGCCGCCAGAATGGCCCCGGGGAGCAGCACCTCGGCATGACGCTAGGTTCGGTGGCGAAAGAGCGGGGCAAACGCTACAATGATCACGGCGAAGCGGGCGGGCAGGTCCGGCATGGCGGCGTCTCTTGGCGGAAACGCTGCCAGCCTACCGCATCGTTCGCTTCGCCGCCCTGCGCTCCCACATCACCCGCCAAAGTGGCCAAAGTCGAGATTAGGAGCCCGGATTTAGAGAGGAAGCATCCATATGAATGCCACATCGTCTTACTGCCTAGCTGTCCTTGCCATCGTGACTGGAACCGGATTCGCAAGAGCTCAGGACATCACCATTGCGGTGGCGGGCCCTATGACGGGTGCCGTCGCGTCGATTGGCGAGCAGATCAGGCATGGCGCGGAACTCGCCGCCGAGGCCATCAACAAGAATGGTGGCGTCAACGGTAAGATGATCAAGATCTCGGTCCAAGACGACGCCTGCGATCCGAAGCAGGCCGTCGCCATCGCCAACCGAATCGTTTCGGCCGGCATCAAGTTCGTTGACGGTCACGCCTGCTCGGGCTCGTCGATTCCGGCCGCCGAGGTTTATGGGGAGAACAACATCCTGATGATGAGCCCCGCCTCGAGTGCCCCGAAGCTGACCGACGATGCGGCGAAGAACAGCTACACGACGATCCTGCGTCTCTATGGTCGCGACGATGCGCAAGGCCGGTTCATCGGCCCATGGATCAAGGAGAAGTACGGAGCGAAGAAGATCGCGATCCTGCACGACAAGAGCGCCTACGGCAAAGGTCTCGCCGATGTGGTGAAGGAAGACCTCAACAAGACCGGCGTGAAGGAAGTGCTTTATGAGGGTATCAATGCTGGTGAGAAAGATTACACTGCCGTGGTGAACCGCCTGAGGAGCGCTGGCGTCGAGTTCCTCTATTTCGGGGGCTACCATACTGAGGCTGGGCTGATCAAACGGCAGGCGGCAGACCAGAATTATCAGTTCCAGCTGATGATGGGAGATAGCCTCGCCACGCCCGAGTTCTGGTCAGTCGCCGGCCCCGCAGGCGAGGGTACCCTGTTCACCTTCCCACCAGATGCCCGCGAGAACGAGGCCGCCAAGGCCGCCATGGAGCAGTTCAAACAGGTCAACTTCGCACCCGAAGGCTTTACCCTATTCTCGTACGCCGTGATTCAGGCGATTGCGGGCGGGATTGCCAAGGCGAACAGCACGGATCCCGTCGCCATAGCGAAGGCCTTGCGCAGTGCGAATGTGGATACGGTGATCGGCCCTGTCAGCTTCGACGAGAAGGGCGACGTGAAGAACCCGCGCTACGACATTAACATCTGGCAGGACGGCAAGTACAGCAAGCTGACGCAATAGCTTCAGCCACTGGTGAGTGCCACCGATCCCATTATCAAGATGATCTTCCTGCCTGCTTACAGTCCAGGCATGAACCCGATCGAGCAGCTGTTCGCCAAACTCACGCACCTGATCCGCAAGGCCAAGTCCCGGATCACGGAGGCCGCCTAGCGCGCGGCCAGCGAACTCCTGGATCACGTCGCGCTCACCAAATGTGCAACTACCTCAAAAACTCAGAATATGCTGCTGGGTAAAAGCAGCAGGCTCAAGACGGCACGGTACATCGCGGTCGCCTTTGGGTGGAAGTAGGCGCGATCCCGTCTATGAGAGACGGGCAGGGACCTCAGGATAGCGCTACTGCTGCTGCGGCGATCCTTCGAAATCACAGGGGGATTGAGCATTTGGGATTGTCACGCAAGCTCATTAGAGCATTCGACAGGTCTTGAACCTCCGGCCATGCTGTGATGATGCGAACCGCGATCCTCATCGGCTGCATTCTCGGCTTTGCCCCTGCCTTCGCCCAGGAAGCGCCCTCGGTCTGGCGGGACCCGGATGGCGGATGCGTTTACTTCAGGCTCGGGGATACCCTCAGTCTTCGCTACCAGCGGGATGGCTCTCCAGACTGCCCCGATGCGAGAGGCGAAGCCCGTCTGCCATCCATGCCCATTAATCAAGAACGTGCCGTCACTCGCGACGATGTCCGAGACGTCACGCGGGCCATCGAAGGGCTGAGCCGAAGGCTGGATGACGTGAGGCGCGAGTTTGAGCGTCGGGGCCGCAACCCGCCTTGAAGCGGAGAGACATCTTTTATTCGACCTGCCCCCCATTCCGGGGACCTTTGCCGATACTAGCGAGTACCCGAAGCAAATAGCCAAGCTTGGGTAATGGACTGTTGAAGACGCCGGCCTAGCGCGGCCGTAGCCTAGAATTTTTCTATTAATACCCATTTTTGCACGAAACAGGCACAAATACCTCAATCGCTTCCAGCCCCGCGCCCCACCGAAGTCTACAGCCGGATTAACCACTTGGACGCCGCCTTCTCCGATGTCAGTCAGATGCCCCATACGTACTTTGTAAGTGGAAGTGTCCTTGAAGTTGTAGGCGTCCCGACGACAGCCCGAGCGTCCCGAGCTGAGACGTTTCAAGGATGCGGCGTGACCGGCTACCTCCAAATCGGGCTCAAAATACAGCATTGCCACCTGCTTGTGTTCATGCTGGTGTGGCGTTAGGGCGCAGCCCGTTCCGCATCAGAGTGAACAAGACCTTACCGAGAGCCCGCCATCACCGTCGATAGGAGGCTGCCTATGACCACTGACGAACAGTCTGGTGGGCTCGAGAGAGCAGGATTTGCGGTGACGGATCCCTACCGCTTTGCCGGGAACATGGCCAGACTGGTGGCCGAGGCCGGCAAAGCCGTCACGGCCTACATCCAACCACAGATCGGCACCCTGATGCCTCTGGCACAGTCCGACGACCTCGCGCCGGCTCTGAACACCTTCACGCAGGTGCAAAAGGCCTTGGTGACTCAGCCGGGTACCCTCATAGAAGCCCAATCCAAACTCTGGCAGGCCTATGTCGATCTCTGGAGTTCGTCCTTGCGCCAAATGCTGGGCACGGGTGCTGGTGAAGCTACTTCGGCCACCTTCAAGGACGCCCGCTTCAAGGATCCGGCCTGGACCGAGCATCAGTTTTTCAATGCCATGCGGCAGTCGTATCTCATCACCTCGCATTGGACCGAGCAGTTGGTCGAAGCCGCCGAGGGGCTCGACTCCGAGGCCCAGCGAAAGGCGCGCTTCTATACCAAGCAGATCATCAATGCACTGGCGCCCTCGAACTGGGTATTCACCAATCCCGAACTCCTGCGCGAAACCTTCGCCTCGGACGGCGAGAACCTGGTGCGCGGCATGCAGCTGCTGGCCGAGGACATCGAGCGCGGGGGAGGGCAGCTCAAAATCCGCCAGACCGATCCCACTCAATTCGAGGTCGGGCACAACCTCGCGATCACCCCGGGCAAGGTGATCTACCAGAACGCCCTCATGCAGTTGATCCAGTATGCGCCCACGACCGAGAAGGTGCTCAAGCGGCCGCTGCTGATTGTGCCGCCCTGGATCAACAAGTTCTACATTCTCGACCTGAACCCGGAGAAGAGCTTCATCCGGTGGGCCGTGGATCAGGGGCATACCGCCTTCATCATCTCCTGGGTCAATCCGGACGAGAGCCTCGCGGCCAAGTCCTTCGAGGATTACATGCGCGAGGGCATCCTCAAGGCTCTGGACGCTGTCGAGCAGGCCACCGGCGAGACGGCCGTGAATGGTGTCGGCTATTGCGTCGGCGGGACATTGTTGTCGGCAACGCTCGCCTACATGGCGGCCAAAGGCGACACCCGCATCAAGAGTGCGACGTTCTTCACCACGCAGGTGGACTTCAAGCAGGCCGGTGACCTGAAGGTCTTCTCCGACGAGGATCAGATCCGGGCGATCGAGCGCGACATGGCCCAGCGTGGTTATCTCGACAGCAGCAAGATGGCCGCGATCTTCAATCTGCTGCGCTCCAATGACTTGATCTGGCCCTACATCGTCAATGTGTACCAGAAGGGGCAGGAGCCGCTGCCTTTCGACCTGCTGTACTGGAACTCGGACGCGACCCGGATGCCGGCCGCCAATCACAGCTTCTATCTGCGGCGCTGCTATCTGCAGAACGATCTGGCGGAGGGCCGGATGGAGTTCAGCGGCACCCAGCTCAACCTCTCCGCAATCACGATCCCGGTCTACCACCTTGCGGCCCGCGAGGACCATATCGCACCACCGCAGTCGGTGTTTGTGGGAGCAGGGCGCCTGGGCGGACCTGTGACCTTCGTGCTGGCGGGCTCCGGGCACATCGCCGGGGTCGTCAACCCTCCCTCTCGCAGACGCTATCAGTACTGGACGGGCGGGACACCAGAGGGATCGCTCGAGACTTGGCTCGAACGGGCGGAGGAGCATCCCGGATCCTGGTGGCCGCACTGGCAATCCTGGATCGAGGCGCAGGACCCCAAGCGGGGCAAAGCCCGGGTGATTGGCACGGGCAAGCTCAAGTCGGTCGAAGAGGCGCCGGGCAGCTATGTCCGGGCGCAGTAGGACCCATCACCAACTCGACAAGGGAAGGAGACAGACATGGCGCGCGTCGCATTGGTCACCGGCGGCACTCGCGGCATCGGAGCCGCGATCTCGATGGCCCTCAAGAAGGCAGGCTATACGGTCGCGGCGAATTACGGCGGCAACGATGCG
>JAFAAP010000290.1 GCA_023426505.1 Pseudomonadota bacterium | reverse complement strand
CGACGATCACCACGATGTAGGGCAGGGGCTCGAGGTCCATGACCTCGTCCTCGTAGATCGCCTCGCCGGTCTCCTTGTCGAAGCCGGTCTGCACCGTGCGGGTGATCACCTCGCCGCGCGCCTTCGCTTCCGAGACGCGGGCGTTGAAGCCGTCGATGTTGCGCACCCCCAGCTTCGACATCTTCTTGTACCGGTCCTCCATCTCCCGCACCGCCCACCGCAAGGCGATGATCGCCTTCTTGGGATCGGTGACGACCGGCGTGAGGAGGTGCGGGATACCGTCGTAGACGGACAGCTCCAGCATCTTCGGGTCCACCATGATCAGGCGGCACTCTTCCGGCTTGAACCGGTAGAGGAGCGACAGGATCATGGTGTTGATGGCGACGGATTTACCGGAGCCGGTGGTGCCCGCGACCAGCAGGTGCGGCATGCGGGCGAGGTCCGCGATCACCGCCTCGCCGCCGATCGTCTTGCCGAGGCAGATCGGCAGCTTCTGCTTCGAGGTCTCGAAATCAGGGCTCGAAAGCAGCTCACGCAGATAGACTGTCTCGCGCTCCTTGTTGGGAAGCTCGATGCCGATGGCGTTGCGCCCTGGGATCACGGCCACGCGGGCCGAGACCGCGCTCATGGAGCGGGCAATGTCGTCCGAGAGCGCGACAACGCGCGAGGACTTGATGCCAGGGGCGGGCTCGAGTTCGTAGAGCGTCACGACCGGGCCCGGATGAACGTGAATGACCTCGCCCTTCACGCCGAAGTCGCGGATCACCTTCTCCACGCGGCCCGCCGTCTCCTCGAGGATATCCTCGGTGAGGGCCGGCCCATCCCGCTCCGGCGGTTCCGCCAGGAAGTTGATGTCCGGCAACTCGTAAGGGCCGTGCGACACAGGCATTTCGGCCCGCCGCTCCGGCGCCGGGGCTGGGGTCGGAAGCGGCATAAGGACAGGCTGCGGCTTCTCGGGAGCGGTAACGACCGCGACTGCCTCATCGTCGTTATCTGCTGCGGCGACCGGAAAGATCTGAGGAACAACCGGGGCGGAAACCTGAACGTTGACGGGTTCGCTCCGGCCATCGACCTCCTGCCGGGCCTTCGACGCGGGGGGCGCAGACCATTCTTCGCCGTAAAGGGCCAGAAAACCGGCGTCGACATCCTCTCCATCATCTTCTGAAGACGGCACGATCTCGGTCTCGACAACACAAACCGGCTGGGCTTCAGGCATCGTGCTTTCGGGCTCGATTGCTGCCGCCGCTTCGGGCTGCCGATCAGCCTCGGCCGGCGCAGAGACGGACAAGCTCTCGATCCGATAGCTGCCGAGAGGCCACGAGAAAGAAACCGGATAGGTCATCGCCACGGCAGGAGACCGAAGCTCCTCCGACTGTGAGGGCGCTTCCGGAACAGGAATTTCCGCAACCGTAGCCCTCTGCGGCTCGGCTTGGCTGTTCTGTTCGCTCACCGGCGTCGGCCTCTCCGCGGTCGGCTTGGCCGGAATGGGCAGGTGAGCCGTCGGAGCTGGTCCGCCGTTTCGAGACGGGGCGTCATGAGCTGCCCGCGTTGCATATGCCGATCGCAGCGCCGCGATCTGGTTACGAACGACCGGCTCTTCCTGAACCGGTTGCGTCGGTCGCTGAGCCGCTGGAGGCGGAGCGGAAAGCCGCGGGGGGCGCACGGGCGTGGCGGAAACGTTCTCGCGCCCGGTGGGAGCCGCTGAACGCCCGGTGCGCTCCCGGAGAATGCGCTCTGGTGTCCTTGTGGACGTCACGCCAGCGGAGACCACGAAGGCCTGCCACCAAGCCGGCTCGTTACCGTTGCTGGTCTTGAGATCCTTGGCAGACGCGCCTGAGGCCTGGTCCGGAGCAGAACCTGCAGAGCGCACGTCGGTTGGTGCCGCCGGTTGGCGGGGCGGGAGAACACCGGACTGATCATGAACGTCGGCCTGACGCGAATCAGGGCCTGAGAGCGGTGCAGACAAAGGCTTTCGTGTCGATTGCATGGGTTCTGAAGTGTTGGAGCGGGGCATGACGCTCCGCAGCGGATGTGGATCAGCACTGTGGATCCGACAGGTAAAAAGAGGGTTAGGGTCCCCCCTCCCCGCCCCTGCGGACGTGTCTTGTCCCCAGGCAGCCCTCCGCGCCCGCCCCGGTCGGGAGCCTCCCGCCCAGGAACCTTCGCCGTCCTTAGGGATTGCTGTGACAGCTAGGAAGTGAGGATTTCGACCAATGCCGAACACCACCGTTGCCTCGGGCTCGTTCTCATCGCGCAAAGCCGCGGACCAAGCCGTCCAACGCCTGGTGACCAGCGGATTCGCCCGCAACAGCATCGAACTTCAGCGGCACCCGCGCGACGAAGGCTACGACGTACTGGTCCATACCCGGGAAGAGAATCGACACCGGGTCCAGCACCTCATCGAGACCTCTGCTCCTCGCTATGCGATCGAGCGGGGCATGACGAGCGCCGTGAAGTCCGTGAGATCCAACCCATTCTTGATTCTCGGCGCCGGGGTGCTGGCCGGCCTTGCGCTCTACGGCCTCTATTCGGCTGGGGAGCGCTCTCCAAGCCGGTCCCGTCAGCGGCGGCCGCACCGCCACCGCTGATCGAAGCGCCTTTCAGCGGCGAGCGGGAGCACATTAATGGTAGGCGCATCAGTACCTTACGC
>JAFAAP010000282.1 GCA_023426505.1 Pseudomonadota bacterium | reverse complement strand
GGGGGGGGGGGGCACGGCTACGAGGTCACCGAGGGGATCGGCCGCACGGGGGTCGTGGGCCTTTTTCGCAACGGCGATGGCGCAACGGTGCTGCTGCGCGCCGACATGGACGCCCTGCCTGTCGAGGAGAGCACCGGCTTGCCGTACGCCAGTCGGGAGACCGGCACCGACCGCTTCGGTCAGGCCACCGCCATCGCGCATGCCTGCGGTCACGACATGCATGTGGTCTGGCTGATGGGCGCGACACGGATCCTCGCGGAGAACCGTGACCGATGGAAGGGCACCGTGATCGCCGTGTTCCAGCCCGGCGAGGAGACCGGCCAGGGCGCCCGCGCCATGATCGAGGACGGGATGGTCAAGCGCTTCCCGCGGCCCGACGTGACCCTCGGCCAGCACGTGATGCCGCTCAGCGCGGGGCAGATTGGCTGCCGGCCCGGCACCATGCTCTCCGCCGGGGACAGCTGGGAAGTGACGTTGTACGGCCGCGGCGCGCACGGCTCGATGCCGCAGAAGAGCATCGACCCCGTGGTGATGGCCGCCGCCGCCGTGATGCGCCTCCAGACCGTGGTGTCGCGGGAGGTCGCGATGACGGACAGCGCCGTGGTCAGCGTCGGCACCCTGCGGGCGGGCATGAACGAGAACGTCATCCCCGACCGGGCTCTGCTGCGGCTCAACGTCCGCACCTTCAAGGATCAGGTCCGCACCCGCGCCCTTGCCGCGATCCGGCGCATCCTCGATGCCGAGGCAGCCGCCTCGGGGGCACCGCAGCCGCCGGAATACACCGTGCTGAGCGAGTATCCGCTAACCTGCAACGACGAGGCCGCCACGGCCAGGGTGGTGGCGGCCCTGAAGCACAGATTCGGAACGGATCGGGTGCACGAGATCGAACCCGCCACGGCCAGCGAGGACTTCGGCCTCTTCGCCGCGGCATGGAACGTGCCGGCGGTGTTCTGGGTGATCGGCGGCATCGACCCGGAACGCTACCGGACGGCCGAGCAGGCCGGCACGCTCGACGCGATTCCCGCCAACCATGCCCCGGACTTCGCCCCGGTGATCCACCCAACCCTGCGCACCGGCATCGACGCGATGCTCGCCGCCGCGGGCGTCTGGCTAGCTTCCGAGGAAGTCCGGACGGTCCATTGAAACCGCAGCTTCTTGCGAGATTGATGGCAGGGAGGAAACTCGCGGACGAGCCTGAGATGGAGCTGGAAAAACCGCCTCCTGAACCCAACCGTCTGCGCGAGCGCAAGTTTGTCCCGCAATCGGCGGTTCGCAAGCCGACGCCGGTCCGGATCTCCACCATCTCACGACGGCTGATCCTGGTCGGCGTGCTGCTCCTTGTGGCCTCCATCCTCCTGCCCCTGATCGTGTCCCCGGCAGGCCAGCCCGCCTGATAGAGGATTTCCGCGATGGTCTCGGGGCGGTCCCCACCAACGTGCTCGGCCACGCGCTCGATACTCTCTTCGGCACCTTCAGCCGCGCGCTCAGCCCTACAGCAGCGGCGAGAGCAGCCGCGCCGTGGAGTCGCGCAACAGCTTGAGGGCTGAACTGCGCCGGTATCCGGCAGCATCGAATGGGTAGCAGTCGTGGAGATCCCGCTCGAACGCCGCCTCCAGTTCCCGTGCGAGCCGCGTGTCGTAGAGCACCGCGTTGAGCTCGTAGTTGATGCTGAAGCTGCGGATGTCGAGGTTGGCGGAGCCGATGGAGCAGACCTCGCCGTCGATGCTGAGCGTCTTGGCATGAAGGTAGCCCTTGCCGTAGAGGTACACCCGCGCCCCGGCGGCCGCGACCTCGGTCAGGTAGGTGTTCGCGGCCCAGTACGGCGTCTGGTTCCACCCCTCGCCCCGATCGCTCACCATCACGTCGACTTCGATGCCGGCCAGCGCCGCCGCCCTGAGCGCCTCCGCGATGGTGGCGTCGAGGATAAAGAAGGGAGTCTGAAGACGCACGCGCTGCTGGGCCGACATGATCATGGCGAAGTAGAGCTGGCGGATGGCGCGCCATTCCGAGTCCGGCCCCGAAGTCAGGATCTGCACCGGCACGTACGCGTTGCCTGCGCCTTGTTCCACCGTCGTGGCGGTCGTCTCTTCCGCAAGCGACGGGAAGCGGTCGGCTGCAAACAGGTCCTCGCCCGTGCCGTTGTACCAATCGACGAGGAACACCACCTGCAACACCGCCGCCGCCTCCCCTTCGAGGCGCACCTGCGTGTCGCGCCAGCGGTCGAAGGTCGGCCCGCCGTCGATGTGCTCCTGGCCGATGTTCATGCCGCCAGTGTAGCCCACCCGCCCGTCGATGACGGCGATCTTGCGGTGGTTGCGGTATGAGATCGTATGCAGCCGGTACAGGGCCGACACCGGAGCCACGCGCACGCCACCCTGGTCGAGCTCGCGCCTGTAGCGGCGGGTAAGGCGAAGGAGCGATCCGAAGGGGTCATACAGCAGGCGCACTTCGACACCGTGGGCTGCCCGCTCGAGCAGGATCGCCTTGAGCTCGCGGGTGAAGGCATCGTCGGCCCAGGTATAGAACTGAAGATAGATCGTCCGCTGCGCCTGCCTGAGATCTTCCATCAGGTTAGGATAGAACGTGGTTGCGTCCTGCTGGATCGCGACCTTATTGCGCGTGGTCAGGGCGGAATGGGAGTTGCGCCGCACCAGAGACATCAGCCGCCGCCGGACAGGGCTCTGCGACTCCACCCTGCCGATCTCGGCATCCTGCCGCGCGAGGAGTTGCTCGATCAGAGGCGCGGCCGTGCCTCGTAGATTCTGCCGCGCCAGCTTCCTCTGCCGGCTGAAGGCCTTGCGGTCGCGTCCGAACAGCACGTAGACGGCAAGCCCGATGCCGGGCAGGGTCAGGAACAGCAGCATCCAGGCGAGTGTGGCCTGAGGGCGTCGATTCTCCAGCAGGATAAAGATGCCGGTGAGCAACGCGTAGCCTGCAAAGAACCAGCCGATCGCCGCGGTCCAGGTCATCCGGTCTTTCTTCTCCCATCAGGCAGCAGGCGCCGTCCCGTCGTGCCGGATTGACTGCTTGGTTCGCTCCCAAGCAGTCAATCCAC
>JAFAAP010000242.1 GCA_023426505.1 Pseudomonadota bacterium | reverse complement strand
CGCGGACGATCGCAACGACTACCTGATCTACAACAAGAAGACCGGCATCCTCTATTACGACGCCGACGGCTCGGGCGGCGCACAGCAGGTCGAGATCGCCAAGCTGTCGAAAAACCTGAAGCTGACCGAGAAGGACTTCTTCATCATCTGAAAACCATATCAGGAGGGGGCTCCGGCTACTGAGCCCCCTCCGCAACCCGATCGTCAGGGATTCGTCATCATTCGGCGAAGATCGCGGAAGCTGCGACGGTGGTGTGGTAGCGTGGCGGCATGGAGATCGATCATGACAAGATCAGCGACGCGGTTTTCGCCCTGACGGGGCCGATGCTCCACGTTGAGCGCCGGGCAAGAGCTTCGATTGGGCTGTGACGGAGCGGCCCGACCAGAAGGGCTTCATCGCTGATCCGACCAAAATGGCTATATTTATTGTGCTCAGAGGCATCTTGCTCATCCGCACTGAGACGGAGCCATTGCTGACGGATGCACAATGGGCTGTGCTGGAGCCACTGGCGGGCCACTAGCGCCGAGGGGCAAGACACCGCTGGACCTGCCTCCTCAAGATTACGAAGTGCCAAAGCTCGGGGATTGGCACCAGCTTATCACCCGCAAGACCGTTGCGCTCCTCGGCCAAATGGTCGTGCAATGCATGATCTCTACTTGCCCATCGACATCGCCACAGCCGTCAGCTTCAATCTCAATCCCTGAGGGCTGCCCCTTTAGAAACCGCAACGGGACGATCGGAGGAGCTCCCGTCGGCTTTCATCAACTCCCATTCCTCTTCGGTTGCAGGCTCCAAAAGGGATTGCAGCAGCTCAATACTGCCTGCGGCTTTAAGAATCAGCGCTTGAGACCCTGGGGTGGGGGCTCCCTCATCATGCTCGGCGGATGCCTTGAGACGGTCCGCGATATCGGAAGCTGGAATTGTACGGCTGATATGCGCCAACGTTGCAACCTCGGCTGGAACCCAGTGGGACTGCCTGTGAGAACGCTATGTCCCCTACACTGGAGGTCGAGGCGGTTTACGATGTTCGTCGACCAAGCAGCCGCTCAAAGTAAGCAAGTATCTGGTTTGTTATATTATGCCATTTAAACTAACTCAGACTTGAGGCAAACCATCGACCAAAATGGCACACTCTCCGCTTCGACGCAGGAGCAAGGGTTACAGGGGGTTACAGGGTGCCCCCCTGTAACCCCTCCCGGTCGTAGATTGCATTTAACCTTCTTGGCCAACTCGCCCTTGGAACCGTTGCGTATTGCGCCGAACTATACCACGGTGTGCTTCACGAAACCTTCAGGAGCAACCCCGAAACCTACACCCTGTCCGCTGATCCGGCCGCCGATCCTCACGATCGTGGCCGCAGCTTAGTCCAACCGCAAAGGCTTCTCCGACCCACAAGTCGGCTCTTCAGCCTTGGCTGTATAGACGCTGACCGTTGTCAGCCGGTTTTGGCCGCAAAGCGACAGAAAGGGTTTCGTTATGGCTCCCAACATTCTCGCACGTCCCCAGCAACATCAAGACGAGCGCATCGGGCGCTCCCCACCCGAGAGGAGTATCCTGGCTACCCTAAACAGTCTCGGGATGCTGGTTGCCAAGCGACCGCTGGCGCTCGGAGAGAGTGAGCAAGACTACGACAGTCTCCTGGTCAAGGTTTCCGCGGCGGTGGAGCCGGGAGATATTATTGAGGAACTGTGGGTCAAAGACTTTGTCGATCTGAAATGGGAGACCATGCGGCTGCGACGGGCCGAAGCCAGCCTCCTCATGAGTGCAGCGAAAGCAATCTTGGCGGATCAGTTGCGGATGGGGAACGCGGGCGTGATTGATGGCGTCCAGGTGTTTACGCTCCCGGACCTGCTGAAGGGTTTCGCGGATGGCGATGAAAAGGCGGTGGCAGAGGTTGAGAGAGTCTTGGCGCTCCGTGGCAAGGACTGGGACACGATTATGGCACAAGCCATGGTCGACAAGCTGGATCAGATCGGGCCGATTGAGCGCATGATTGCGACAGCGGATGCACGGCGAAGCAAACTTCTCCAGGAAATTGACCGTCGTCGCGATGCGTTCGCACGCCGGCTTCGCGCTGCAAAGTAATGCTGCATCCCCGGAAGCACGGTGTTGAACCAATGACCTCTCAGCGAAAGATGGCTGCCAACCGTGCCAACGCGCAACGCAGCACCGGTCCGCGGTCGGCGGCGGGCAAGGCCTCTTCCCGCGGCAATGCCGTTAAGCATGGTCTTTCCGTTCCGGCTTCGGCTCTGCCCGACCTGGCTCAGGAGGTGGCGCAATTGGCTCAGCAGATTGCCGCGGGGAGTGAGAACATTCTCGTCCAGGATGCGGCAACCCGTGTGGCGGAGGCGACCATCGACGTGCTTCGGGTGCGCAGGGCCCGGCTACAGGTGCTGGAAGCCCTGATGAGCACTCTCGATCAGCCGCCACCGCCACCAGTCGAGAGACGACTGCCGCCCCTTCCGGCGCTGCCGCGCCAGCCCACAAGGGGCGCCATGTCACGCGCGTACGACGAAGGCGGTGGTGCCGCGATGGCCGCACTTTGGGATGCGTATGCCATCGAGGAGGACCACGTCTCGTTTCAGATCGAGCAAATAAAGCGAAACCATCGAGAGGCCCAACAACGGGTGAAACAACACTCGCAGCGCCTCCGATCGAACTGGGCTCACCTTGAGAAGCTTGAACGCTACGAGCGCCGGGCCATGTCCCGCCGGCGCACCGCCATCAAGGCTTTGACG
This sequence comes from Pseudomonadota bacterium, assembly GCA_023426505.1. GTDB lineage: Bacteria > Pseudomonadota > Alphaproteobacteria > Rhizobiales > Beijerinckiaceae > Microvirga. Next base: position 14,788 of record JAFAAP010000242.1, on the reverse strand, counting down.
GCCTTGGAGGGAGTTGCGGCGGCCGGCCAAGAGGAGCGGTAGAATTGGCACAACGAACCCAATTCGCCTGCAAGGCCGGCGAGAGCCTGTCGGCATGGCGTGAACAACCATCCGCCCGACCAGCGGCGGTCGGTCTGCAAAGGCTGCAACATGCGCGACCCGTCCCGGGGCCGGGGCCGTTCCTGTCAGAGCGTTTTGGAGACATGCCTGCCGTTTATCCCGAGGGTACAAAGGGAAACGGCTGATTTTGGCAGAACGAACCCAAAGGATTCCTAAGAGGTTCCCCCTGGGGCATCCGCTGTAGCGCATCAGGAGAGCGTGACGCGCAGGACAGCCTCCGATAAACCTTATATGAATAAAGTCGGAACTTCACGATGCCCCTTTTTCTCGTCACCGGCGGTGCAGGCTTCATTGGCTCCCATCTGGTCGATCGTCTTCTGTCCCTGGCTCACCAGGTCCGGGTGATCGACGATCTGAGCTCGGGACGCCTTGAGAACCTGTCGGGCGAGGCGGAGCTCGTTCAGGCCGACATCCGAGACGCGAAGGCGCTCGAAAGTGCATTCCAGGGCGTCTCCGGCTGCTTCCATCTGGCGGCCATCGCCTCGGTCCAGAGGTCTGTCGAGGCACCCCGCGAGACGGCCGATGTGAACCTGATGGGAACGGTCGGGGTCTTCGAGGCGGCCTGCCGGGCCGGCGTGCCGGTGGTCTATGCCTCCTCGGCTGCCGTTTACGGGGCGAACGATGATCTGCCGCTCAAGGAGCAGGCCTTCCCGCAGCCGCTGTCGCCTTATGCGGCCGACAAGCTGAGCAACGAACTCTACGCCAGATCGCTGGGGGCGACTCGCAACTGGCCAAACTACGGCCTGCGCTTCTTCAACGTGTACGGCCCGCGCCAGAACCCGCATTCGCCCTATTCGGGCGTGGTGTCGATCTTCCTGCAGAAGGCCATCGATGGGCAGCATCTCACCATCTATGGCGATGGCAGCCAGAGCCGCGACTTCATCCATGTCCGCGACGTCACGCGATTCCTGGTCGCCGCCATGGACAAGGCGAGCTCCTCCGCTCCCGTGGTGAATGTCTGCACCGGCCGGAGCACGTCAGTTTCCGAGCTCGCGGAGATGCTGGTGGAGCGCTATGGCGGCCGGATCGTGCACGAACCGGGACGGTCCGGCGACATCCGGCGGTCGCTCGGCTCGCCCGATCACGCGGCGTGGCAGCTCGGCATCCGGGCGGAAATTCCTTTCCGTGAGGGGCTCGCGACCCTGCCTTGATCTGAGGCGGCGTCAATACCAGCCATCGATCACTGGGCCCGTCCTCTTGTTTTCTCCCGAACGTCACCAAATTAACGGAGGTTCCTGCCCTGTCCGGCGGACCCATCCCTAAAGGTGTGACGTGCCATCCCATGACCAGACGGGCCCCTCCAGCCCGCCGATCGACTTCAAGGCGCTGTTCGATTCGTCGCCGAACCCTTACGTGCTCCTGCTGCCGGATTTCACCATCGTCGGGATGAACGAGGCCTATCTCCGGGTCACGATGCGGACACGCGAGGACATCACCGGCCGCAACATGTTCGAGGCCTTTCCCGGGGAGGGGGCGAGCGTCGAGCAGCTCAGGGCCTCGCTCGAGCGGGCCCTCAGGAGCGGCACGCCGGACCATCTCGCCCTGATCCACTACGATATCCCCCGCTCGGACGGAAACGGCTTCGAGGAGCGCTTCTGGAGCGCCACCCATACGCCCCTGCTCAATGCGGCCGGGGAGGTCGCCTATATCCTTCAGCACACTGTTGACGTTACGGAATTGCACCGCCTCAGAATGGCCGCCCGCGCCACCCATGCACCTTCGGGCCTGGAGGCGCAGGTGGAAGGCGATGTCTTCCGCCGTGCGCAGGCCGTTCAGGAGGCCAACCGTTCCCTCGATGCCGAGCGCCGCCACCTGCGCCGCCTGTTCGAGCAGGCTCCGGGCTTCATGGCCGTTCTGGGCGGCCCTGAGCACCGGTTCGAGCTGGCGAACGCGGCCTACAGCCAGCTGATCGGCAATCGCGATGTGCTCGGCAAGCCGGTCCGCGAGGCGCTCCCTGACGTGGCGGGACAGGGCTTCTTCGAGCTTCTCGACAATGTCTATGCCACTGGGCAGCCCTTCGTCGGCCGTGCCCTGCGGGTGTCGCTGCGTCAGGGGCCGGACGCCGCTCCCGAAGAGCACTACGTCGACCTCGTCTACCAGCCCATCATCGGTGCGGACGGAAGCGTGACGGGCATCTTCGTCCAGGGGCACGATATCACGGAGCGCATTCTGGCCGAGCAGGCCCTGCAGGAGAGCGAGCGCAAGTTCCGCATCCTGGCGGACGCGATGCCCCAGATGGTGTGGGCCGCCCGCCCGGACGGCTATCACGATTACTACAATGCCCGCTGGTACGAGTTCACCGGCATGCGGGCGGGATCGACCGACGGGGCGGAATGGAACGGGATGTTCCACCCGGACGACCAGGAGCGCGCCTGGAAGCTCTGGCGCCACTGCCTGGCGACAGGCGAGCCCTACCAGATCGAGTACCGACTCCGGCATCGCAGCGGGCAGTACCGCTGGACCCTGGGCCGAGCCCTGCCGATCCGGAACGAGGCGGGCGAGATCGAGCGCTGGTTCGGCACCTGCACGGACATTTCGGAGATCAAGGAGGTCGAGGCCGATCTCCAGGCTGCGAACGACGAGATCCAACGCTTCGCCTATATCGTGAGCCACGATCTCCGGGCGCCGCTCGTCAACATCATGGGCTTCACGAGCGAGCTGGAGGCGACCCGGGCCACGATCGAGCGCTATCACAAGGCCATTGTGGAGCGTGTTCCGGAACTCGCGACGCCGGAAGCGAGAGTGGCCGTCGAGGAGGATCTGCCTGAGGCGCTTTCCTTCATCCGCACGTCGACGGCAAAGATGGACCGATTGATCGGGGCTATCCTCAAACTGTCCCGCGAGGGCCGCCGTGTCCTGACGCCGGAGCCCGTCGACATGGCCGATCTCCTCGCCGGCTGCCACCGCAGCCTCAGCCAGCAGCTCGACGGGACGGGCACGCAATTCATCGTCGAGGAAGCTCCCGACGTCGTGAGCGACCGCGTCGCCCTGGAGCAGATCTTCGGGAACCTCATCGACAATGCCGCAAAGTACCTCGATCCCGCGCGGCCTGGGCGCATCGTGGTCCGCGGGCAGGATGCGGGCGTCTATGTCCGCTACGAGATCGAGGATAACGGGCGGGGCATCGATCCGAAGGATTACGACCGGATCTTCGATCTGTTCCGTCGGGCGGGTGCTCAGGACCGGCCCGGTGAAGGAATTGGACTTGCGCACGTGCGCTCACTCGTGCGACGGCTCGGCGGAGCCATCAGCGTGTCGTCCAGGCCGGGCGTTGGCTCGACCTTCACAGTCCTGCTGCCCAGGACGCTCCATACCGCATCAGAGGCTGCGTAATGGCTCAGCATCAATCCGTCACGATCGTGATGGTTGAGGACGACGACGGACATGCCCGTCTTATCGAGAAGAACATTCGGCGCGCGGGCGTGTGCAATGAGATCCGCCACTTCACGAGCGGCACCGAAGCCCTCGACCATTTGTTCGACCCGAAGGTCCGGGACAATGGTCCGCTCCTCGTGCTGCTCGACCTCAACCTGCCGGACATGAGCGGCGTCGATATCCTGACGAAGCTGAAGGCAGACGAGAGGCTGCGCCTTGCCCCCGTCGTTGTTCTGACGACCACGGACGATCAGCGCGAGATCCAGCGCTGCTATGATCTGGGCGCGAACGTCTACATCACCAAGCCGGTCGAGTACGAGACCTTCTCTCAGGCCATCAGGCAGCTTGGTCTTTTTCTGTCCGTGATCAAGATTCCCGAGGCTTCGTGAGCGGATCCGAACAGGCAGGCGCACGGCGCATCCTCTATATCGACGACGACGCCGGGCTGGGACGTCTCGTCGAGCGCACGCTTTCGCGACATGGCTTCGAGGTCTCGCATGCCCCGGACGGCGAGGAGGGCCTTCGGCGCCTCGGATCGCGCTCGTTCGATGTGGTCGCGCTCGACCACTTCATGCCCGGCAAGGAGGGGCTCGAGGTTCTGGCCGAGATCCAAGAGCTGCCGGACCCGCCGCCCGTCGTCTATGTGACGGGGGCGGACGAGGGTCGTATCGCGGTGGCGGCCTTGAAGGCGGGCGCCGCAGACTACGTCATCAAGGACGTGAGCGGCGCCTTCATGGATCTCCTGCGCACCTCCGCCGAGCAGGCCATCGAAGCCAAGCGCCTCCGGCGCGAGAAGGAGGACGCGGAGCGGCGGATGAAGGAAGCCCGCGAGCGGGCCGAGATGCTGCTGCGGGAGGTCAACCACCGCGTGGCCAACAGCCTTCAGCTCGTCGCATCCTTCGTGGCCATGCAGCAGCGGGCGATCAGGTCCGACCGTGCGGCCTGGGATGCGCTGACGGAGACCCAAGGCCGAATCACGGCCATCGCCCAGATCCACCGCCGCCTCTACACATCCGCCGACGTGCGTTTCGTGGAAATGGACACGTACCTGAAGGGGTTGGTGGAGGAACTCGAGGAGGTCATGCGTGCCGCCGGGCGCGAGCATGCGATCGACCTGGCCGCGGAGCCGATCCGTGTTCCCACCGACAAGGCCGTCTCCGTCGGGGTGATCGTGACGGAACTGGTCACGAATGCCTTCAAATATGCCTATCCCGAAGGAAGTACCGGGGAAATCCGCATCAGGCTCGACGAGCAAGGCGGATGGGCATCGCTCGTGGTGGAAGATAACGGTGTCGGCTGGAAAGGCACCGGAACGGTTCAGGGAACCGGCCTCGGAAGCAAGATCATTCAGGCCATGGCGTCGAATCTGCAATCGTCCGTGGCCTTCGATCCCCAGCACAAGGGGACCCGGGCGTCGATCCTGTTCCCGATATAAGAGCGAAGTCATCGCCGGATATGACGCCGGCATAGGTCCTGCCTCGGCACTCGCCTCCTGCGGCCCTGGGCAGCCAGAGCTCTTGCGCATAAAATTGTTCAGCCTAATTCCTGCTTCAGCGGCAAGTATGTCGCCGCTTTACTTAAGAAGTATATTGAGGCTGCCGAAGCTTTGGACGCCCGAAGCTATGCGGACCGGAACTTACGCGCCTGGAATTATCAGTTTTGTTCAGCCTGGGAGATGCCCGCGAGGGCGTTGAACCATGGATCGGGCCACTATGGCCGCAACTGCGTCCACCGGCCGTCACAATTGGGCGAAGGAAAGACGAAATTCAGGAAACCATTTTCGCGCCAAGCCGTTCTTCAGGGGCGTGCGCTTCCGAGCGCCTGGTCTCAGTAAATGGAGGATAATATGCTTACACGCGTCGCGATTGGCCTGCTGGCCGGCACCCTTCTGTCGGCTCCCGTGCTTGCCCAGACCAGCACGTCTCCGTCGACCTCGGCTCCGGCTGGCAGCAGCACCGCTCCGGCGACGACGACCCAGGGTTCTCAGATGAACCAGGGTTCGAGCGCGATGCAGGGTGGCAACATCCAGTACATCACCCAGGGCAAGCCCGACATGTGGCGCGCCTCGAAGCTTGATGGCGTGAATGTCTACAACCAGAACAACGAGCGCATCGGCGAGATCGACGACGTCCTCGTCGACAAGAGCGGCAAGGTTGAGGCCGTGGTAATCGGCGTCGGCGGCTTCCTTGGTATCGGTGAGCGCAACGTCGCCGTGCCGTTCGACTCGCTGCAGTGGCAGATGGAGGAGCCGCGTACGGCCGCCAACACCACGACCGGAACGACGACCTCGTCGGGCACCACGACGACGACCGCACCTGCCACGACCGGCACGGTTGCCAATGCTCCTGCCAACAACACGGCGGGCAGCACGTCGGCCAACAACATGCCTGAGGCCCCGGCCCGCGCCGTCCTGGCCAACGCCACGAAGGACCAGCTCAAGCAGGCGCCGGAGTTCAAGTACTCCCGCTAAAGGCTTCGAGCCGATCCAATCGAAGGAGCCCCTCGAGGGGCTCCTTCTTTTTTGCCGGGAGTGATGCTCAGGACATCGGTTCCGGCGACGGCCTCGGCTCCTCCGGGAGCGGAATGAATTCACTGTCATCGTCCATGGGAAGGCGGATGCGCCCTGCCTTCCAATCCGCCTTGGCCTGCTCGATGCGGTCCTTGCGCGACGACACGAAATTCCACCAGATGTGCCGCGGTCCCAGAGGCTCGCCGCCCAGAAGCATGACGGTCGAGGGCTCGAGAGCTTTTAGGATCGGGTCCGAACCGCCCGCGAAGACGAGCATCTGGCCAGCGCCATATTCATGGCCGCCGAGCTCCAGCCGCCCCTTCACCACATAAGCCGCGCGCTCGGCGTAACCTCCCGGAATCGGAAGTCTGGCCCCGGGCTGCAGTTCGGCATGAAGATAGAAGAGGGGAGAGTGGGTCTTCACCGTGTTGGTCAGGCCATAGGCGTCGCCCGCGATGAGCCGGGCGGTCATCCCCGCTTCGCCGAAGACCGGCAACTCCTCGGCTCCGTGGTGGATGAAGCTCGGGTCCGTCTCCTCGACATTTTCCGGCAGGGCTACCCACGCCTGGATCCCGTGCATGCGCCCGCCGGTCTCCCGGATCGGCCCGTCGAACCGCTCCGAATGGCTGATTCCGCTGCCGGCCGTCATCCAGTTGACGGCACCGGGTCGGATCGCCTGCCGGGCGCCGGTGCTGTCGCGATGCATGATCTCGCCGTCGAACAGATACGTGACGGTCGAGAGGCCGATATGCGGGTGAGGGCGCACGTCTGTCGTGCGGGGGACATGGGGCGGCAGGTCGACGGGCCCCATGTGGTCGAAGAAGATGAAAGGGCCGACCATCCGGCGCATCATGAAGGGCAGCACCCGGCCGACCTCGAAGCTGCCGAGATCACGCCGACGGGCGGTAATGACCAAATCCAGCATTGGAAACTCCCTTCCAGGACTATGATCGGCGCCGGACGACAGAATGTCATTCTCGCAGCAAGGCGCAAGCGTGACCGCGACAGGCTGCAGGCGGAACCTTGGCTTCCTTCAGGGAGTTAGCCGGAATGCCAAGCAGCGACCGCTTGGCGCAGGAGCATCGTTGTAAGAACATGGCTGACAGTTCCGCTCAGGGTCGTCCCGCCTATCCGTCTGCCGCGACCACCATGTGGGCCATGGTCGCCGGCTGGGCTCTCCTCAAGCTCGTGGCAGGGGGAACGCGCCATCCGCCTCACGGACAGACTGTGGGGCACACGGGTCCGCAGCAGGCCGGCCAAGGCAAGGCCTTCCCACGCAAGGACGCCTCCTCTTCGAGCGGACATGCCCCTCCCGAAGCCGCTAAGGAAAGCGAACGCGGCCGTCACGCCGACAGCCCGACGGAGATCCCGACGCCCGGGTGGAAGGATATCCTCTGGCGAACCTATGAGGAGTTCGGAAACGATCGCGTCATGGCGGTAGCGGCGGGCGTGACCTTCTACGCGTTGCTGGCGCTGTTCCCGGCCATCGCGGCTTTGGTGTCGATTTACGGCCTGTTCGCTGATCCCTCGACGATCGAGAGCCACCTCAGCGCCCTGTCGGGCTTTCTGCCTAGTGGCGCCATGGAGATCATCAGCGAACAGGTGAAGCGCATCGCGAGCCAGGGTGGCGGCACACTCGGCTTCAGCTTCATCATCGGCCTCGTGGTGTCCCTGTGGAGTGCCAATGCGGGCATGAAGGCCATTATCGATGCTCTCAACATCGTCTACGAGGAAGAGGAGAAGAGGAGCTTCATCGCTCTCAACGTCCAATCGCTGACCTTCACGTTCGGGGCGATCCTGTTCGTGCTCCTGGCCATTGGCGGCATTGTGGTGGTGCCGATCGTACTCGACTTCGTCGGACTCGGCGGCACGGCGGAAACGCTCCTGTCGCTGGCACGCTGGCCGGTTCTCCTGCTCGTGGTTCTCACAGGGCTCGCGGTGATCTACCGCTATGGTCCAAGCCGCGACAAGGCGCAGTGGAAATGGGTGACGCCCGGCAGTCTTCTGGCGGCCGTTCTGTGGCTAGCCGGCTCGCTCCTCTTTTCCTGGTACGTGGCGAATTTCGGCAGCTACAACGAAACCTACGGCTCGCTCGGCGCCGTGATCGGCTTCATGACATGGATATGGATTTCGACGATCGTCGTGCTGCTGGGTGCAGAGCTCAATGCGGAGATCGAGCATCAAACCGCAAAGGACTCGACGGACGGTGCGCACCAGCCGATGGGCACCCGCGGCGCGACAATGGCCGACACGTTGGGCGAAGCCAAGGCCTGACGATCTCCAAAGTCGAATCGATAGAGACAATGGAGGCCGGTCCTGCGCCGGCCTTCATCGTTCGATCACCGAGATGAACGCGCAACCCTAATGAACCTGCGGTTCTTCCAGGCCACCGCCGCAATGATGAGCCCGAAGGCCGCGATCCGCAGGAGATAAATCCAGCTCCGCTCCTCCCGCGGCACGTCGATCAGAGCCACGAGCGCCTGGTTCGCCGCAAGCAGAACGAAGGCTGCCGCGAAAGCCGCGAAGAGCATATCGCGGGTGCGGGTCCAAAAGCGGAGGAAAAGCAGGCCCGCAACCAGGAACCCCATGGTGATCATGCCCGAGATGAAATGGGATGCCGCGCTGCTCATTCCTGAGTCTCCCAGATGAAGCCGAACAGAAGCACGCTGACGGCGGCAAGCGATGCGAGATGCCGGTAGGGCACGAAATCGACGTTCGGTAGGATCAGGAGATCGAGCACCACGAAGAGGTTGTTGAGGGCCAGAAGCGCAAAGCAGAGAGCGCTCCACAGCAACAGCCGCGCACGTGTCTCGCGGTAGCTTCTGATGAGCAGCGCGGCACATCCGATGCTGGTGAGGAGGCAGAGGAGATAGATGATCGCCTGAAAACTGAGCACGGGTTCAATCCTTCTTCAGACGGAAGGCATCCGCGAATGTCGAGAGCTTGTCGTTCGGAGACGAGAAGAGGGCCTTCGTGACCGTCGAAGGGCGTTCGCGGTAGACCCTCTCGAGCTGCTGGACAAGGCGGTCGAGGTCCGGCGTGACCGGGGAGTACCGGTAGGTACCATCCGAACCGGCGGTGATCAGCCCCGTCTGCTGCAGTCCCTCCACGCCCTGACTCACCACGAGATCGCTCGCCCGAAGTTCTCGCACCAAGTCGGCAGCGACCCAGGCGCGTCCTTGCTGGCGGGCAAGCAAAAGCAGGAGTTCGATGTTCCAGACGGACCGAAGGGAGTGTCTGAGAAAATCGCGCAGTTCATCATCCATCAATCCGGGGTCCGCTTCCTTCTCGTGGAGGTGGTGTCGTCGCGGCTAAAGGCTTTTCGCCAAAAAGCCTGCCGCGTCAAGGCGCGTGAGAGTGGGGTGGCTGCACCCGCACCCCGACCCTGCCGTCTCGAAGACGAGGCTGCAAGGTTGAGGTGAGATCACAGTCGCTTCCCGCAGGATCATCGGATGGTTGCCGATAGGCTCTCCTCGGGAGGGCTCGAGTTCCATGGCGGCATACATAGTGCAAGGTCCCGGAATGACCAGAGGCAAGGGGAGCTTTCTGCCGATCCATCCTCGGCGGTGCTTTGCAGAATTGATGATTGTGTACTCTAAGGTTCGATCGATTCACGGAGGCCTTCGTGGCGATACGCCCTCTCGTCTATTATCCCGATCCTGTCTTGCGCCGCGCGGCAGAGCCGGTTCTCGCATTCGGCCGCGATCTCCAGGTACTTGCGGGGGATCTCCTCGACACCATGAAGGCCGCCCCGGGTGTCGGCATCACGGCGCCTCACATCGGAGTGCTCCTCCGGGTGACCGTGATTCAGCTCGATGGGGCGCAGGAGCCCAGGACCTACGTCAATCCGCGCATTCTTTGGTCCAGCGACGAAAGAATACGGCACACGGAGGGGAGCGTCTCGATGCCTGGGGTGACCGAGGAGATCGAGCGTCCTGCCCATGTCCGCGTCTGCTACCAGGATACCGAAGGCGCCGAACACCAGGAGGAGGCGGGCGGCTTCATGGCCGTGTGCCTGCAGCACGAGATTGACCAGCTCGACGGTGTCTTCTGGATCGATCGTCTGTCTCGACTCAGGCGCGAGCGTGTCATCAAGCGTTATGAGAAGTTGCGTCGGGCGAAAGGGTAGAGCGGCCGGATTCGGCAAGGGCGTCTGACCTTTTTTCGGTCTCGTTGGTTGTGCCTAGTACAATTCCACGCGGGAGGGTTCGGACGCACATGCCATCGGATGGCGACATTCTCGATTGCCTGATTGTCGGGGGAGGGCCGGCCGGCCTGACGGCGGCGCTCTATCTCGCGCGCTTCAAGCGCAGCATTCTCGTTGTGGACAGCGGGTCGCCCCGGGCGGCGTGGATTCCGACGAGCCACAACATTCCGATGTTCGCGAGCGGCATCTCCGGGAAGGAGATTGTCGCCAGAGCGCGGGAAAACCTCGAGCAATACGGCCGCTGCATCGAGAGCGGCACGGTAACGGGGTTGCGCAAGCAGCCGGATCGTTTCATCGCCTTGGTCGAAGGCAGCGGCGGCGGCACGCGTCAGATCTCGGCGCGGCGGATTCTGCTGGCGACGGGCGCCGTCGATATCGAGCCGGATCTCCCGAACCTTCCCAATGCCGTGCAGCGCGGCCTCGTGCGCTACTGTCCGATCTGCGACGGCTATGAATCCCGTGACAAGAGGGTCGCCGTCATCGGCTATGGCGACCATGGCCTCGGGGAGGCGGTCTTCATCGCCCGCACGTATTCGCGGGACGTGACGCTCATGACGCTAGGGCAGCACATGCAGCTCGATCCGGAGCAGCAGGCCAAGATCGACGAGCACGGGATCAAGGTCATGGATGCGCCTGTCGAGTCGCTCGACATGGAGGGCGACCGGATCTCCGCCATCCATCTCAACGGCCAGGAGCATCGCTTCGACGTGCTCTACTCGGCGCTGGGCCTGAAGTATCGGTCGGATCTTGCTCTGTCCCTGGGAGCGGAGCACGATTCCAAAGGCAGCCTCATCGTGGACCATCACTGCCAGACGAGCGTGAAGGGGCTCTATGCCGCCGGCGACATCGTCCGCGGAATCGACCAGATCGTGGTCGGCATGGGGCACGCCGCGCTTGCAGCCATTCACATTCACAACCGCTGCGAACTGCCGACCGAGGACGAGCCCGGCGGGGCCTGATCCCGTCAGGAGAGCGCCTTCGCAAGCAGCGGAAGGCTCGTGTCCATCCGATAGTCGACCGACGAGTGGTTGTCGTGAAACTCCTCGTAGGTGTGGGCAACCCCGGCGGCGTCGAGCTTCCGATGCAGGAGGCGCGAGCCATAGACCATGTTGTACTGGTCGATGTCGCCGCAATCGATGAAGAGGAGCTTGAGCTTCTTCAGGGATTCGAGGTGCTCGGGCCTGTCGGCCATCCGGAGCGGGTCCCAGCGCAGCCAGTTGTCCCATCGCTCCTCGATGAGCGTGCAGGTCTCGAGATCGACCGGCAGGCGGATGCCGCAGAACTGGCTCGGGTCCGGATCGAAGGTGGCGGCCTGGGCCAGGATCATCATGACATGCCAGTCGGCATCCTTGGCCTTGGGGCCCTCCTCGAACTTGCGGAGGAAGGTCTCGACCGACATGCCGTCCTCGGAGAGGCGCCGCAGGGTGTTGGCGAACTCTCCGAGATGGTAGAGGAACTCGAACCCCACATCGCCCGAATGGGACGCGGCCGCCGACCAGACCGTGCCGCCGTGGCGCAGGGCATGGACGAGGGCGCCGTAGCCTCCCGAGCTCTTGCCGAAGACGCCACGCCTGCCTTGGCCACCGCAGCCGAACCGCCCCTCGACGAAGGGGAGCATCTCCCGGATCAGGAACGTCTCCCAGAGGCCCATGGCGGCGCTGTCGATATACTGGTTGCCCCCGAGACGCGTGAAGCAGTCCGGAAAGGCGACGACGACTGGCGGCATCGTGCCGGCTGCGATCAGGCGGTCGAGACGTTCTGGGAGGTTCTCGCCGTAATTCTTCCAGTTGGTATGGCCCGGCCCGCCGCCGGTGTAGCCCACGAGGTCCACCAGGAGCGGCAGGCCGCGGCCGTCGGGGCCCGCCGGCACGTAGACGTCGATCCTTCGGCGTGACGGGTCTCCGAGGAGGTTGCCCTTGAGGCATTCGCTGTCGATCCAGAGGGTGTGCACGGTGCCTTGCGGGGCATTATGGTCCTTGCGCATCGTCGTCCTCGTCCGTTGAAGCCCATCCGGTGTGATCGCCCGGGAGGCAATTGTCCATAACGCGGGCAGCCGCGGCGGTTAATAAGTCCTTACCCCACCTACCATTCCCCTGGTCGCGGGATTACGGTGCACCCTCGTTAGCATTCTCATACGGCGTGACTTGGGGGAGTAATCATGTCCGACAGTTTCCTGCCACGATGGACCCTGAAGACCGAAGGGACCATCATGCCCGACGAGCGGCTGCCGGGTGGACAGATGTTCATCCTCGGCCTTCAGCACGTGGTCGCCATGTTCGGCGCCACCGTGCTGGCGCCGCTCCTGATGGGCTTTGATCCGAACGTCTCGATTCTGTTCTCCGGCATCGCCACGATCCTCTTCTTCTTCGTGGTCGGGGGCCGGGTGCCGAGCTATCTCGGCTCGAGCTTCGCCTTCATCGGCCCGGTCCTGGTCGCGACTGGCGCCTCCGTCGGGCAGCCGAACCCCAACATCCCCCTGGCGCTCGGCGGCATCATCGCGGCGGGTGCGCTGTATTTCCTCATCGGCCTCGTGGTCCAGCTCGCCGGCCATCGCTGGGTCGAGCGGATCATGCCGCCGGTGGTGACCGGCGCCATCGTGGCGGCCATCGGCCTCGTTCTCGCGCCGATCGCGATCTCCAGCGCCTCCGGGGTGACGCCGGACAACCAGAACGGCACGGCCTTCGCCCGCTGGATTGCTCTGACCACCGTCGTCGCGGTCGGTCTCATTGCCGTGTACGCGCCGGGCATCTGGCGGCGCCTTCCGGTTCTCGTCGGAGGTGCGATCGGCTACCTCGTCTACTTCATCTGCGCCAATGTCCTGGGTCTCGGCCAGCCGATCGACTTCTCCAAGGTGGCGCAGGCGGCCTGGTTCGGCCTTCCGACCTTCCAGAGCCCGGTCTTCAACACGCAGGCGATCAGCCTGATCGCGCCCGTGGCCATCATCCTGGTGGCGGAGAACCTCGGGCACATCAAGGCGATCGGCGCCATGACGGGGCGCAACCTGGACCCGTATCTCGGGCGCGCCTTCATGGGCGACGGCCTCGCCACCATGCTGTCGGGAGCCTCCGGCGGCACGGGCATGACCACCTATGCGGAGAACATGGGCGTCATGGCGGTCACCCGCATCTACTCCACGCTCATCTTCGTCATCGCCGCCGTCATTGCGCTGATCCTCGGCCTGTCGCCCAAGTTCGGCGCCTTCATCGGCACGATTCCCGGACCGGTCCTCGGCGGCCTGTCCATCGTGGTGTTCGGCCTCATCGCCGCGACCGCGGGCCGGATCTGGGTGGAGAACGGCGTCGACTTCTCGAACCCGCGCAACCTGATCACCGTGGCGGTGGCGCTCGTTCTCGGCGCCGGCAACTTCAAGCTCAGCCTCGGCGGCTTCACCCTGGACGGAATCGGCACCGCCACGTTCGGGGCGATCATCCTCTATCACATCCTGAACATGGGCCAGACGGCAGCCGCGGCGGAGCGTCCGCACGCCGCCGAATAGCCTAACGTCCTTCAGGAACACGCCTTCGAAGCCCGCGTTGGACCACAACGCGGGCTTCCTCGTTTGGAAGTCCGGTTTTCATTCGTCACGAAGGGTCCTCCGGACCCGTTCTTCCCTTCCAGACGGACATGCCATGAGCCCTGAACAGAAACAGACTTTGCCGCCTCAGACCCAGGAGCAGCAGCCCGGTCGCGAGACCCAGATGAATCCGAGGCCGGATTACGAGCCCCGCTATCCGGGCAGCGGACGGCTCAAGGACAAGGTCGCCCTCGTCACGGGCGGAGACAGCGGAATCGGCCGAGCGGTCGCAGTCCTCTTCGCGCGGGAAGGTGCGAGCGTTGCCATCGTCTACCTCAACGAAGGAGAGGACGCGCAGGAGACGAAACGGCTGGTGGAGCGGGAAGGGGGCCGGTGCGTGACGATTGCGGGCGACATCGGCGACCCTGGCTTCGCGCGTGCCGCCGTCGACCGGACCATCAAGGAGTTCGGAAAGCTAGACGTGCTGGTCAACAACGCCGCCGAGCAGCATCCGAAAAAGGAAATCGCCGAGATCACCCCGGAGCAGATCGAGCGCACCTTCCGCACGAACATCTTCGGGTACTTCCATGTGACGCAGGCCGCCATGCCGCACCTGAAGGAGGGCGCCGCGATCATCAACACGACGTCGGTCACGGCCTATCGCGGCAGCTCCGAGCTGCTCGACTACAGCGCTACGAAGGGTGCGATCGTGGCGTTCACCCGGTCCCTGGCTCAGAAGCTTGCGGAGAAGAAGATCCGGGTCAACGGCGTCGCTCCGGGCCCGATCTGGACGCCGCTCATCCCATCGACCTTCGATGCCGATAAGGTGAGGAGCTTCGGGGCGAATACACCGATGAAGCGGCCGGGCCAGCCGAACGAGGTCGCTCCGTCCTACCTGTTCCTGGCCTGCGCCGATTCCTCCTACATCACAGGTTCGGTCCTGCATCCTAACGGCGGCGATCCGACGGAGTCCTGATCGAAACGAAAAAGGGCGGCGCCGGAAGGAGCCGCCCGTGTTCTGGGGGCTTGAAGAAAGACCCTTACCGACGACGCCGGGCCGTGC
>JAFAAP010000237.1 GCA_023426505.1 Pseudomonadota bacterium | reverse complement strand
TCGCGGAAGGCCTTCATGGTCCAGTCGCCCTTGCAGCCGGCGATGTCGCGGACGAAGTTGCGGATGAGCTGCGCGCCTTCCGGGGTATGCACCACCTCCGGGTGGAACTGCACGCCGTAGAACTTGTGCGCCTCGTCGGCCACCACCGCGAAGGGGGCGTTCTCGGACGCAGCCAGTACCTCGAAGCCCTCGGGCAGCTTGGTGACCCGGTCGCCGTGGCTCATCCAGACCGGATACTTCTTGCCGACCTGCCAGACGCCCTGGAACAACGGGCTCTCGGTCAGCACCTCGACCTCGGCCCGGCCGAACTCGGAATGGTGTCCACCCTCGACCTCGCCGCCGAGCTGCGCCGCCATGGTCTGCTGGCCGTAGCAGATGCCGAAGACCGGCAGGCCGGTGTCGAACAGCTCCTTGGGGGCGCGGGGCGAGGCGTCCGTGGTGACCGATTCCGGCCCGCCGGACAGGATGACGCCCTTCGGCTTCATCTCGCGGATAGCCTCGGCGGCCTTCTGGAACGGCACCACTTCGGAATAGACGCCGTCCTCGCGGACTCGCCGCGCGATGAGCTGCGTCACCTGGCTTCCGAAGTCGATGATCAGGATCTTGTCGTGGTGGTGGGTCTGGGTCATGGCGCGGTGCTTAACGGCTGCGGGACGGGTGGAAACTCATATGGGGTTCGCTTACGGACTTCTCCGCAGGACGGCAACGTAAAAGCCGTCCGTGCCGGTTTTCAGCGGGGAGAGCTGCAGGCCGAGGGCCGTGGGCCGCACGGCGCCGTCGAGGCTGCCGAGGCCGGCTCCCTGCAGGACCTCCGGCGTAGGAACGGGAGCAAAGCCCTCCTGCCGTCCGAGGAATTCCGACAAGGCATCGTCATTCTCCTCTGGCAGGACCGAGCAGGTGATGTAGACGATCCGCCCGCCCGGCTTCACCAGGGCTGCGGCGCGGTCGAGCACCGCCGCCTGCTCCTTGCGGCGGGTTTCCAGGCTGCCGGGACGCAGGCGCCACTTGGCGTCCGGGTTGCGGCGCCAAGTGCCGACGCCGGTGCAAGGCGCATCCACGAGGACGCAGTCGATGCGACCATCGAGATCGGTGACCGCATCCGCCTTCCCGCGCGGGGTCCGGACCTGGACGTTGCGCACGCCCGCACGGGTCAGCCGGTCGTGGATCGGCGCGAGACGGCGGGCGTCGTTATCGGTGGCGTAGATCTGGCCGTGGTTCTCCATCATGGCCGCGAGCGCGAGGGTCTTGCCGCCGCCGCCGGCGCAGAGGTCGACGACCTGCTCGCCCGGCTTCACGGCCGACAGCAGGGCCGCAAGCTGCGAGCCCTCGTCCTGGATCTCGATCCAGCCTTTGAGAAATTCCGGCTCCGCCTGCACCGCCGGCCCGCGCCCGTCCTCGCCCGGCATGATCCGCAGTCCCAAGGGCGAAAGCGGGGTCTCGACGGCGCCTAGATGGGGCAGCGCATCGTGCGCCTCCTCGCGGGAGGAGACCTTGAGGGCGTTCACCCTGAGATCCAGCGGAGCACGGGCGGTGAGCGCCTGCATCTCCGGCACGAGATCGTCGCCGAACAGGCGCCGAAGCGACGGCTCGATCCATTCCGGGAAATCCCCGGCAACAGGGGCCGGCGCGGCCTCGAGGCCTCCGGTTTCGAGCCGCTGGCGCTCCTCCGGGGTCAAGGGCTCCGGCGCAAACCGTTCGCCGGAGCAGAGGCCCGCGATCGCCTCGACCGAGAGGCCGCGCTGGAGCCGCAGCATGCCGAGCATGGTGGCGCGGGGGGTGCCCTCGCCCATGATCCAGGCGGCGGAGGACTTCCGGCGCAGGGCGTCATAGACGAGGCTCGCGAGGGCGGCGCGGTCCTTGGAGCCGGCGAAGCGGTGCGAAAGGCCCCAATCCTTGAGGGCGTCGGCTGCCGGTCGCCGGCGGGCCTCGATGTCGGCGAGGACCTCGATGGCGGCGGAGATGCGTGCGGCAGGTGTCATGGGAAAGTCACACCAGAGCTTGGCCGTGGAAATGTCACATTATTTCCTATCTTCGATCATGATCCGGAAGCTATCCAGATGGTGCGCGCATTGAGCGCGCCACGACACTGGAGTTCTCCCACAATGTTGAACCGTCTCACTCGCATCGTCGCCGTCGGTCTGACCCTCGCCATCGCGGCCTGCGCCACCAGCCCGCCGCCCGCAGATCTCACCCCGCCGCCGCGCAAGCCTTACGACGCCAAGACGCAGCTCGAAAGCGGCCGCCGCATGTGATGACGGGTGGGGCGGGTCAGTGCGCCCGCCCCTCCCCGCCGTTTTCAGATGCCCGCCTCGGCGGCAAAGATCCGCAGGGCGAAGATGATCCACATGGCCATCAGGACGATCACCCCGACCAGGAAGGCCATGAAGTGCTGCTGCACCCGGTTCGAGGTCGTGTGGATGACCGCGTGCACCAGCCGCGACACGACGAAGACCCAGGACAGGACCACGAAGACCAGGTCCGCCTTGCGGGTGATGAGCGCCAGCGCCACGATCGCGTAGAACAGCACCGGCAGCTCGAACTGGTTATGGTAGCTGTTCGCGATCTGCTGGATCCGGGTCGGCCAGTTGCGCTCGCCCAGCGCGATGTCCCGGATCTTGACATCCCCCGTCCGGAGCACGCCGACCCGCGACCGTCCCATCCACATGAGCAGCAGGAAGGTCAGGGCGACCTGGACGAAGACGGGCAGGAGGACGGCGGAGATGCTCATGGACGGACTCAGGCTCAGCTGCGGGTCGGGTAGTTCGGGCTTTCCCGCGTAATCGTCACGTCATGGACGTGGCTCTCGCGCAGGCCCGCATTGGTGATGCGGATGAACTGGGCCTTCTCGCGGAACTCCTTGAGTGTCGGAGCACCCACATAGCCCATGGAGGCGCGCAGGCCGCCGGCGAGCTGATGCAGAACCCCTGAGACCGGCCCCTTGTAGGCCACCTGTCCCTCGATGCCTTCCGGCACGAGCTTGAGCGTGTCGCGCACCTCCGCCTGGAAGTAGCGGTCCGCCGAGCCGCGCGCCATGGCGCCGACCGACCCCATGCCGCGATAGGCCTTGTAGGAGCGGCCCTGGTAGAGGAACACCTCGCCGGGCGTCTCGTCGGTGCCGGCGAGCAGCGAGCCCACCATGGCGCAGGAGGCCCCGGCCGCGCGCGCCTTGGCGAGGTCGCCCGAGACCTTGATGCCGCCGTCGGCGATGACCGGCACGTCGGCTTCCGCCGCGGCCTCGACCGCCTCCATGATGGCGGTGAGCTGGGGCACGCCCACGCCCGCCACGATGCGGGTGGTGCAGATCGAGCCTGGACCGATGCCGACCTTGACCGCGTCCGCGCCCGCATCGATCAGCGCCTTAGCGCCCTCGCGCGTCGCCACGTTGCCGGCGATCACCTGGACGGCGTTGGATAGCTTCTTGGCCCTGGTGACGCTCTCCAGAACCTTCACCGAATGGCCGTGGGCCGTGTCGACCACGATCACGTCGCAGCCCGCATCGATCAGGCGCTCGGATCGCTCGAAGCCCTGTTCGCCCGTGGTGGTCGCGGCGGCGACCCGCAGACGGCCCTGCTCGTCCTTGGCGGCATTGGGATAGGCGACCTGCTTCTCGATGTCCTTGACGGTCACGAGGCCGATGCAGCGGAAATGATCGTCGACGACGAGGAGCTTCTCGATGCGGAACTGGTGCAGGAGCCTGCGCGCCTCGTCCTGGCTCACGCCCTCGCGGACGGTGATGAGCCGATCCTTGGTCATCAGCTCTGAAACTGGCTGGCTCGGGTTGTTGGCGAAGCGCACGTCCCGGTTCGTCAGGATGCCGATGAGCTTGCCCTTGGAGCCGCCGGGCCCGCGCTCGACAACCGGAATGCCGGAAATGCCGTGATGCTTCATCATGGCGAGGGCATCGGCGAGGGTCTCGTCCGGGTGGATGGTGATCGGGTTCATCACCATGCCGGATTCGTAGCGCTTCACGAGGCGGACCTGCTCGGCCTGCTGCTCCGGCTCAAGGTTGCGGTGGATCACGCCCAAGCCGCCGTTCTGGGCCATGGCGATGGCCATGCGGGCCTCCGTGACCGTGTCCATGGCGGAGGCGATGATCGGCAGGTTGAGGCTGATCGTGCGGGTGAGGCGGGTCGCGATGTCGACGTCGCCCGGCAGCACCTCGGAGCGGCCGGGCCGAAGCAGGACGTCATCGAAAGTCAGGCCTTCGATGAGACGATCGGCGAAAATGGAGGCCATGGCCAACTCCTTATGAATGTGATCCGACGGGCTTTGCAGCGAATGAGAGTTGGCGAGGGTCCGTAGCACGGGCACCGCGCTTTCGCAAAGGGCTTCAATACCGCATTCCCAGAAGACCTGCCCTGTCCGGAAAGGTCTTTGTGTTTCGCACCCTGAGCGCTAAGTCCCACGAGTCATGCGTCAGTCACGCCTCCTCCCGCTCATCATCGCCACCGCGCTGTTCATGGAGAACACGGATTCCACCGTGATCTCCACGTCGCTGCCGATGATCGCCCAGGATCTGGGGGAGGACCCCATCGCCCTCAAGCTCGCGATCACGTCCTATCTGGTGAGCCTCGCGATCTTCATCCCGATCTCGGGCTGGATGGCGGACAAATACGGGGCGAAGACGGTCTTCCGGACGGCCATCGGGGTGTTCATGGCCGGGTCGCTTGCCTGCGCCGGGGCGAATTCCCTCGAAGGCTTCGTGTTCGCCCGGTTCCTCCAGGGCATGGGCGGGGCCATGATGGTGCCGGTGGGCCGGCTCGTGCTGCTCCGGAGCGTCCCGCGCAACGAGCTCGTCCAGGCGCTGGCGACCCTGACGATCCCGGCCCTCATCGGCCCTGTGGTGGGTCCGCCCCTGGGCGGCTTCATCACCACCTATTTCGACTGGCGCTGGATCTTCTTCATCAACATCCCGATCGGCATCCTGGGGATCGTGCTCGCCACCATCTTCGTGCCGAACCTGAAGGAGGACGACACGCCTCCGCTCGACTTCGTCGGGTTCCTGCTCCTCGGCGTCGGCCTCGCGCTCGTGATGCTGGGCCTCGCCTCCGGCGGACGGCACATGATCCCGCTCGAGGTCTCGGTCGGCTGCGTGATCGTCGGCGCGATCAGCCTGGTTCTCTACCTGATGCATGCGCGCCGGACCCCGCATCCGGTGCTGAAGCTCGATCTCCTGAAGATCCAGACCTTCCGGATCAGCGTGCTGGGCGGCGGGCTGTTCCGGGTCGGCGTCGGCTCGATCCCCTTTCTCCTGCCGCTCATGCTCCAGATCGGGTTCGGCCTGAGCCCCCTCGCCTCCGGGTCGCTCACCTTCATCGCGGCGGTCGGGGCGCTGTTCATGAAGACGCTGGCGAAGCGGATCCTGGAACGGACGGGCTTCCGCATGCTCCTGACCATCAATGCCCTCGTCGGCGCGAGCTTCATCGCGGCGAACGGCCTGTTCACGCCCTCGACCCCGGCCTGGCTCCTCATGCTGGTCCTGTTCGTGGGCGGCTGCTTCCGCTCGCTCCAGTTCACGAGCCTCAACGCGATCGGCTATGCGGACGTGTCCAAGCGGGACATGAGCTATGCCACCAGCCTGTCGAGCGTGGCGCAGCAGCTCGCGCTCAGCATGGGCGTGGCGCTCGGCGCCTTCGCGCTCGAAACCACCTCCGCCCTCCACGGCTCCCCGACCATCACGGCCAAGGATTTCGGCCCGGCCTTCTGGAGCGTCGCCGTCATCTCCGGTCTCTCGGCCGTGATGTTCTTCCGCCTGCACCCGGATGC
This sequence comes from Pseudomonadota bacterium, assembly GCA_023426505.1. Taxonomy (GTDB): domain Bacteria; phylum Pseudomonadota; class Alphaproteobacteria; order Rhizobiales; family Beijerinckiaceae; genus Microvirga. The sequence goes on along the minus strand of JAFAAP010000237.1, from coordinate 43,981 downwards.
CGGCGCCGAGATGTCGGGCCACAAGGCGCTCGAACGGAAGATGCCCTCCTCCGGCATGGGCGACGGCATGAACAACGGCAACGATCGCTGAGCCCGTCGTCCTGGCGAACAGGCACGTCTCAACACGAGCGCGTGATCGGGCGATGATCCCGTAACGGGGCTGCGCTAATGTCTCCCGCGTCACAGGCGGAGCCTCAAATGGACCAGCGCATCATCGACCTCTACGACACCTATACCCACGGCGGCATGAACCGTCGCTCCTTCCTCGACCGGCTGGCCGCCCTGGTAGGAAGCGCCGCCGGGGCGACGGCCCTTCTGCCGATCCTCCAGAACAACTACGCGCATGCCCAGACGGTGCCGGAGAACGACCAGCGCATCACGGCGGAAACGGTCGAGATTCCGGGCGCTCAGGGCCTCAAGGGCTATCTCGTCAAGCCAACCAATGCGTCCGGCAAGCTCCCGACGGTCATCGTCATCCACGAGAACCGCGGCCTCAACCCGCACATCAAGGACGTGACCCGCCGCATGGCGACGGAAGGCTTCGTCGCGCTCGGCCTCGACTATCTCTCGCCCATGGGCGGCACCCCCGCCGACGAGGACAAGGGCCGCGAGATGATCGGCCAGCTCAAGCAGCCGGACGTGATCGCCTACGGCAAGGCCGCGGTTGCATACCTGAAGTCCCACCCCGACGGCAACGGCAAGGTCGGGGCCATCGGCTTCTGCTGGGGCGGTGGCGCGGTGAACAACCTCGCGGTGAACGAGCCGGGCCTTTCGGCCGGAGTCGCCTATTACGGCGGCCAGCCGAAGGCGGAGGACGTGCCGAAGATCCAGGCTGCCCTCATGCTGCACTATGCGGGGCTCGACGAGCGTATCAATGCGGGCATCCCAGCCTATGAGGCGGCGCTGAAGCAGGCGGGCAAAACCTACGAGATATACCTGTACGAAGGCGCGAACCACGCCTTCAACAACGACACCAACGCTGCCCGTTACGACAAGGAGGCCGCGGACCTCGCCTGGAAACGCACGGTCATGTTCCTGAAGAAGAACCTCGCATAGGCCTGTGACGTCAGGCGCCGCTCGACCATACCAGCCGGAGTTGTGGCCGGGCGCGCCGGCGGACCTGAAGACGCGGAGCGATGTGCCAGGACAGCGGGACCGAGAGCCCGAGGCTGACCACGACGACCAGCGGCATCAGGCTCCGCGCCAGCTCGGATAGCGGCGTGGCGAGAACCAGGATGGCTCCGGCTCCGAACAGAACGGACTGAACCATCAGGAAGACGAGGCTGGCGATCTGAACCCTGACGGACATCGTGAACTCCCTTCCGTCCAAGGGAACACGATGAGGTGGTACGGGTTCCGCTAATCCTCGAAGGCGTCCACCTGCACCCGCCGACCGACCATGAAGGCATCCGCCACGAGGCGGAACGGGGCGTCGTCCACGAGGGACGTACGATCGTTCAGAAGCGTGTCGAAGCAGGCGTAGATGCCCTCGTACTCCTCCGATGGCTCATCCACCATCAGCTTGCCGCCGATTTCCAGCTTGGTGCCGCCCTCCCGCAGCTTCAGCTGCAGGCCGTTGGCTGTCTCGACCTCGATGTCCCAGGTCTGCGGACCGGTCTGACGCCAGTCGAAGGCGGCGTTCAGGTCACCCTGGCCGTGCGCGCACGAGAACTGGATGTCGGCCGCAATCGGCGCGTCCCTGTTGGCCGGAAACTGGAGGTCGGCCTTCTTGATGAAGACCGGCTCCGGCATGATGAAGCTGACGATGGACAGGGCATTGATGCCCGGATCGAAGACGCCGAAGCCGCCGGCCTCCCAGATCCATTGCTGGCCCGGATGCCAGTGCCGCACATCCTCCTTCCAGGTCACCTGGAGCCGCTTGATCTCCCAGCCGGCGAGCGCCTTCTTGGCCTCATGGACGGCCTTGTTGTACTGCGCGTGCCAAGTGGTGAAGAGGGTCTTCCCGGCCCTCTCGGCCATCAGCTTCATGTCCTGAAGCTCGCTCAAGGTCGCGGCGGGCGGCTTCTCCAGAAGGACGCTCTTGCCTGCGAGCAGCGCGTCGCGGGCGATCTGGTGGCGCACCTGCGGCGGGGTGCAGATGGCGACCGCCTCGAGGTCCGGCACCGCTTTGAGCATCTCGCGGTAGTCCTGAAACGCGTGCTTCGCCTCGTCGGGCTTGAGCCCGCGCTGGCTCGCCACCGCGATCAGCTCGAAATCGGGGTTCTTGCGGATGCTCGGGAGATGCTGGTCCTGGGCGATCTTGCCGAAGCCGATGATTCCGATCTTATGGGCCATGCATTCCTCCCCCACGTCGTTGCCGCCTGAGGGAGATAGCGCGCCTCACTCGGAAGGCGACGGGTCCGCCGCGCCTCGAAAACCGGTTGCCATCACGTAGAGTTCCGCGGAGTCCGACCGGCTTGCGGCCGGCTTCACGTGGCGCACCACGGCGAAGTCGCGCTTGAGGTCGGCCAGAAGCTGGCTCTCCGTTCCGCCCTGGAACACCTTGGCGATGAAGACGCCCCCCGGCGCCAGGATCTCGCGGGCGAAATAGATCGCCGCCTCGGCCAGCCCCATGATGCGCAGGTGATCGGTCTTCTTGTGGCCGGTGGTGTTGGCGGCCATGTCGGACATCACGATGTCCGCCGGCCCGCCGAGCATCTCGACCAGCTTGCCTGGAGCGCTCTCGTCAAGAAAGTCGAGCTCGATGAACTCGACCCCTGGCATGGGATCGATCGGGAGCAGGTCGATGCCGACGACCTTGCCTTTCGCTCCGACCTTTCTGGCGGCGATCTGTGACCAGCCGCCCGGCGCGGCGCCGAGGTCGACGACCCGCTGGCCGGGCTTGAGGATGTGATACTTCTCGTCGATCTCGAGCAGCTTGAACGCAGCGCGCGAGCGGTAGCCTTCCCGCTTCGCGCGGGCGACATAAGGATCGTTGAGCTGGCGCTCGAGCCATTTCTGCGAGGAGAGGGAACGCTTGTTCGCCGTCTTCACGCGCTGCTTGAGGTTGCGCGTGCCGGAGCCTGACTTGGTGCTCAACGGGCACCTCCCTGCCGCCACACGCTGTCCTCTCTCATCATGTTCATCAGAATTCCTTCGCGAAGGCCGCGGTCCGCGATGCGCAGGCGATCCGACGGGAAGGCCCGGCGGATCGCCTCGAGAATGGCGCAGCCCGCCAGCACCAGGTCGGCCCTGTCGCGGCCGATGCACGGATTGGCGGCGCGCTGTTCGAAATCGGAGTACAGCAGCCGGTCGATGACGGTCGAGATGTCGCCGCTGCGCATCCACATCCCGTCGACCCGCCGCCGGTCGTAGCGGGCAAGGCCCAGATGGATGCCGCCGACCGTGGTGACGGTTCCGGACGTGCCGAGAAGATGGAAGTTCGTCGCCATGCCGGCCTTGGCGGCGATGAGGGCGAAGTCGAGAAGAAGCTCCGTCACCTCCTCGACCATGTTCTCGAACTTTTCCCGCGTGACCTCGATCCCGCCATGGCGCTCGGCGAGCGTCACGACGCCCACGGGAAGCGAGTCCCAGGCGCGGATGCGCTTGCAAGGATCGGCGAAGGCATGAGGCGCTGCGCCGTCGAGCCAGGCGATTTCCGTCGAGCCGCCGCCGATGTCGAAGATGATGACCGACTCCGCCTTCGGGTCCGCGAGCGCCGCGCAGCCCGTCACGGCCAGGAACGCCTCCGTGCGGCGGTCGACCACCTCGAGATCCATGTCGAGATCGTGTCGGACGCGTTCGATGAAGGCCCTGCCGTTCTCGGCGAGACGGCAGGCTTCCGTAGCGACAAGGCGGGCCCGCGCCACGTCCTTGGCGGCCATCTTGTCGCGGCAGACGCGCAGCGCATCGATGGTGCGCTCGATCGCGTCCTCGCTGAGAAGATTGCCGAGCCCGAGCCCCTCGCCGAGGCGCACGATGCGCGAGAACGCATCCACGACGCGAAAGCCGAAATGGGCAGGCTCGGCAATGAGAAGACGGCAGTTGTTCGTGCCGAGATCGAGCGCCGCGTAATGACGTGAAGACCGGCCGCGATGATGTTTGTGGGCCGCGGATTTCGCGCGATCCACGAGCAGGGACGCACCGGCGCTGGACCCGGAAAGAGGGTCCGCCCGTCGCTCTCCCGACTCGGCAGTCGCGTCGTACTTCACGGTCAAAACACAAATCCTTCGGCATCCGAGCTGGATGCCAACTCGGAATCGAGAGTAACAACCGGTCCGTGCTCCTGCCAAGGGCGCAGAGGCGGTTTATCCGGATAGGTGGGGATGACGTCTCAGCTTTGGAAGCCGCGCAGCCGGTCGGTGAGGCCGGCGAGAACCTCCGCGCTCACGTTGGCGAAGGCGATGCGCAGGTGCCTCTCCTGGCCCGGGCCGAAGTAGCTGCCCGGAAGCCCGAGCACGCCGCGCTCCGTCGCGAGCTTCTCGGCCACCGCCTGCGCGGTCTTCTCCGGGAAGGGATGGCTGAGATAGGCGAAGTACGCTCCGACCGACTCGATGCGCCATTCCGGCAGCGGCGCCAGCGCCTCGCGGAACACCTGGGCGCGCCGGTTGATCTCGTCGCGGTTCTCCTCGCGCCAGTCGCGCAGGCCGTCGATCGCCCAGGGAAGCGTGGCCTGGGCGGTGCGCGGCGCGCAGATCTGGATGCAGTCGAGGACCTTCGCCACCTGCTCGACGAGCGCCGCATCCGCCGTGATCGCGCCCATCCGGTGGCCGGGAATCGCGTATGATTTCGAGAAGGAATAGAGCTGGATGACCGTGCTGCGCCAATCCTCGTTGGTGAAGAGACCGTGCGCCCTGTTCACGCCTGATGGCAGGAAGTCGCGGTAAGTCTCGTCGATCACGAGGTAAATTCCGCGCCTGCGGCAAAGCTCCGCGAAGGCTTCGATCACATGCGCCGGATAGACGGCGCCGGTCGGGTTGTTTGGCGTGACCAGCACGACCGCCTTCACCTTGGCGTCGATGAGGGCTTCGGCATCCTCGACACGCGGCACGAAGCCGGCTTCGGGGCGGCAGGGCAGCGGCCGCGGCTCGACGCCGAGCATGTCCAGGCTCATCTGGTGGTTGAAGTACCAGGGCGTCGGCAGCAGCACGGCGTCGCCGTGCCGGGCGAGCATCATCATCGTGGCGAAGAAGGCGAGGTTGCAGCCGGCGGTCACCGCCGTGTCCTCAGGGGCGATCCGTCCCTCGTAGATGCGAGACAGCTCGGCCGCATAGGCCTGCCTCAGGGCCGCATCGCCGTTGATCGGCCCATACTGCGCTCCGGCCGCGGAGCCCGCCGTGGCGGCGAGCCGCTCCAGCATTCCCGGGTGGGGGGGATTCCCGGGCACCGCCTGGGACAGGTTGATCAGCGGCCCATGGGCGCCGTCATAGCGCTTGGTCCAGGCCTGAGCCTCGGGGATCGGGGGCGAGCCCACGTCGGCGACCAAGGGATTGATGGGGTTGAGGAGGCCGCTCGCCATGGGGGTACTTCATCTCCGAAAATGAAGAAGGACAGGGATTCCAGAGATGTCCTCCGAAACCGCCTGCCCTTCAAGATCCAATCAGCGGCGGGCTCTCCCGCCGCGATCCCGGCCGCAGCGCGGCTTAGTCCTTGGCGCGCTCCACGTACGAGCCGTCTTCCGTCATGATCACGACGCGGGTGCCGGCCTGGATGTGCGGCGGCACCATGGTGCGCACGCCGTTGGAGAGCGTGGCGGGCTTGTAGGAGGACGAGGCCGTCTGGCCCTTCACGACCGGCTCGGTCTCGGTGATCTCGAGGGTCACGCGGGCCGGCAGCTCGATAGCGATCGGCACGCCGTTGTGGGTCGAGAGCATCACGGCCATGCTTTCCTGAAGGAAGGGCTTCTGGTCGCCGATGATGTCCTCGGGCACCACGACCTGGTCGTAGGTCTCCGGGTTCATGAAGTGGAAGCCCTCGCCGTCCTCGTACAGGAAGGTGTGCTCGCGGTCCTCCACGAAGGCGCGCTCGACCTGCTCCGTGGTGCGATAGCGTTCGGACACCTTCACGCCGTCGGAGATGCGGCGCATGTCGAGCTGGGTCACCGGGGTGCCCTTTCCGGGGTGGATGTTCTGGGCGGTCAGAACGACATAGAGCCTGCCGTCGATGTCGACGACGTTGCCCTTGCGGAGCGTAGAGGCGATGACCTTCACGAGAAGTCTTCCTTGTGACAGAGGTGGACACGTCGTAAGGGTCGGGCCAGCCCTGCCCCGGCGACGCGAGAAAGCGTTTTCGGTGCGCAACTACCCCATCTCGGCGAAAATCGCCAGTCCGACCTCATGAAAGCCTGAAAAGAAGCCTTGGAACGAGACGCCGCCATGCCCGCCCCCTCCCCCTGGTGGACGCCGCATGTCCATGCGGACCGGCGCCCCTTTCTCCTCGGCCGCAACCGCATCCAGGCCGCGCTCCGGAGCTTCTTCGCCACCCGCGACTTCATCGAGGTCGATACGGCCACGCTCCAGGTCTCGCCCGGGAACGAGGCTCATCTCCACGCGTTCGAGACCCAGGCCATCGGCCACGGCGGCGCGACGACCCCGCTCTACCTCCACACCTCGCCGGAATTCGCCTGCAAGAAGCTGCTGGCGGCCGGCGAGAGCCGGATCGCCTGCTTCGCCCACGTCTACCGCAACCGGGAGCGCGGTCCCCTGCACCACCCCGAGTTCACCATGCTCGAATGGTACCGGGCCGGCGAGAGCTACGAGACCCTGATGCAGGACTGCGCCGAGATCCTGGCGCTGGCGGCGGAAACCGCAGGGACGAGAAGGCTGAGCTTCCGCGGGCGGGAGGTCGATCCGTTCCAGGATCCGGAGCGCCTGAGCGTCGCGGAGGCGTTCGAGCGCTTTGCCGGCATCGACCTGCTGGCGTCCATCGAGGCGGGCGGCGACACGGACCGGGACCGGCTGGCCGCCGATCTCCGGCAGGCGGGCCTGAGGACCGCCGGGGACGACACCTGGTCGGACCTTTTCAGCCGCGTCATCGTCGAGCGGGTCGAGCCGAACCTCGGCCATGGCCGCGCCACGATCCTCGACGAGTACCCGGTCGCCGAGGCGGCACTCGCCCGTCCGACGGCCCGCGACCCGCGGGTGGCGGAGCGGTTCGAGCTCTATGCCTGCGGCGTGGAACTCGCCAATGCCTTCGGCGAGTTGACCGACGCAGCCGAGCAGCGGCGTCGGTTCGAGACCGAGATGGCGGAGAAGATAAGGGTGTACGGGGAAAGCTACCCTCTCGACGAGGATTTCCTGGCGGCGCTCGCCCTGATGCCGGAGGCGAGCGGAATCGCGCTCGGCTTCGACCGGCTCGTCATGCTCGCGACCGGTGCGGCCAGAATCGACCAGGTGATCTGGGCCCCGGTGCCGGAGACGCATCCGTGAACGCCACGCGCCCGATCCGCAGTGCCGCCGAACTGCTCGAGGCCGGCCTTGTTGCGACCGAGCGCGTCGGCGACATCGAGCGCGTGGCGGAGCGCTATGCGGTCGCCGTCACGCCAGCCATGGCGGCCCTGATCGACCGGAGCGATCCCGCCGATCCCATCGCCCGCCAGTTCGTGCCCGACCCGGCCGAGCTGACCACGCTCCCCGAGGAACGCGACGACCCAATCGGCGATCTCGCCCACAGCCCGGTCGAGGGCATCGTCCACCGCTATCCCGACCGGGTGCTGCTCAAGGCGGTTCATGTCTGCCCGGTCTATTGCCGGTTCTGCTTCCGCCGCGAAATGGTCGGCCCGCAGGGTCTCGGAACCCTCGCTCCGGAAGCCATGGACAGCGCCTTCGCCTATATCGCCGACCATCCGGAGATTTGGGAGGTGATCCTCACCGGCGGCGATCCGCTGGTGCTCTCGCCGCGCCGCCTGTCCGAGATCATGGAGCGATTGGCGGCCATCGATCACGTGAAGATCGTCCGCTTCCACACCCGCGTGCCGGTGGTCGAGCCTGATCGAGTCGACGAGGCGCTGATCGCGGCCCTGGAGGCGAGCGGCAAGACGGCCTATGTGGCGCTGCACGCCAACCATCCCCGCGAACTGACGGAAGCCGCCCGCGCCGCCTGCGCGCGCCTCGTCGATGCGGGCATCGTCATGATCAGCCAATCGGTGCTGCTGAAAGGCGTGAACGACGATCCGGATACGCTCGCGGCCCTCATGCGCGCCTTCGTCGAGACGCGGGTGAAGCCCTACTATCTCCACCATCCCGACCTCGCGCCCGGTACGAGCCATTTCCGGCTCTCGATCGAGGAAGGCCAGAGGCTCGTGGCCGGTCTTCGCGGCAGGATCTCGGGCCTGTGCCAGCCGACCTACATCCTCGACATCCCCGGCGGATACGGCAAGGCCGCGATCGGCGCGGGAACGATCACGGCCACGGCCGAGGGCTGCTATGCGGTGTCCGATTTCCGCGGCGAGGAGCACCGCTACCCGCCCGTCGCCTGAAGCCTTCTCCTTTCGGGCTACGGCGAGATGCATCGGCCCCTTGGGGCATAAAGGGTTGCGCGGCGCTCCCCAACCTGTTCACCTGTCGGAGCGAGGGTCGGTTTCGACATGGTCATGGATCCCGAACGGGCAGAGCGCAGGCTCGCCGCCATCTTCGCGGCGGACGTGGCCGGGTATTCGCGGCTGACCCACGAGGACGAGGCCGCGACGCTGCGCACGCTCGCGGCCCATCGGGCGATCATGGATGCGCTGATCGGCGAGCATCGCGGACGAATCGCCAATACGGCGGGCGACAGTGTGCTGGCCGAGTTCGGCAGCGCCGTCGACGCCGTCCAGTGCGCGGTCGCGATCCAGGAGCGGCTTCGCGAAGCGAACCGACGCATGCCTGAGGAGCGGCGCCTTCAGTTCCGGATCGGCATTCATGTGGGCGACGCGGTGCTGCGCGGGGACGACCTGCTCGGCGATGGCGTGAACCTGGCGGCCCGCCTTCAGACCATCGCCGAACCCGGCGGCATCTGCCTCTCAGGCCTCGCGCATGACTACGTGCGCAAGGTGCTGCCGCTCGTCTTCACGGATCTCGGACCCCGGCAGGTCAAGAACATCGACGAGCCTGTCCATGCCTGGGCGGTTGCGGCGTCGCGGTCGGATGGGGAGAGGCCTCTTCCTCTCCCGGATCGGCCGTCCATCGCGGTCCTTCCCTTCGCCAACCTCAGCCGCGACCAGGACCAGGAGTATTTCGCCGACGGCGTCACGGGAGACATCATCGCGGCCCTGTCGCGGCTGCGCTGGCTCTTCGTCATCGCCCGCAACTCCACCTTCGCCTATAAGGGCAAAGCGGTGGACGTGCGCCAGGTGTCGCGCGACCTCGGTATACGCTACGTGCTGGAAGGAAGCGTGCGCACGGCGGCCGGGCGCATCCGGATCACCGGACAGCTCAGCGACGCCGAGACGGGCACGCAGATCTGGGCCGAGAAATACGACCGCGACCTGCAGGACATCTTCGCCGTGCAGGACGAGATCACCGAGCACGTCATCGCGTCGATCGAACCGCACCTCTATGCGGCCGAGGGCTTCCGGGCCGGGATCAAGCCGCCGGGCAGCCTCGACGCGTGGGGACTCGTGGTCAGGGCGATGTCGCTCATCAACCGGGTCGGGCGCACGCAGAACGAGGAGGCGCAGGCGCTCCTGCGCGAGGCGATCCGGCTCGAGCCGGGCTATTCGCGGGCGCACGCCCTGCTCTCCTGGGCCGTCTGGTGGGCAGCGCTCTGCTACTGGTGGCCGGACACCGAGGCCGGATATGCCCAGGCCGCCCTTCACGCCACGGACGCGCTCAGGCTCGATCCCAACGAGCCTTGGGCCCGCATGATCTTCGGGCTCTGCCTGAGCCAGGGCGGACATCACGACCGCGCCTTGGGCGAGCTGCGGACCGCCCTGAAGCTGAACCCAAGCTTCGCACTCGGCCACACGGCGCTCGGCTGGGCGCTCCTGCGGTCAGGACGGTACGAGGAGGCCATCGAGGAGACCGGAAAGGCGCTGCGGATGAGCCCGCTCGACAGTTTCGCGGGCATCTACACGACGATCCACGGGCTGGCGCTGCTCGCCGCGAGACGGTTCGAGGAGGCCCTGCCCTTCCTGCGCTCCTCCGTCGCCGCCTTCGTGGGCTACGCGGGCCACTACAACACCCTCATCAGCTGCTGCGGCCATCTGGGCCTCATGGACGAGGCGCAGGAATTCATCGCGCTGCGCAACCGGGTCGCGCCGCCGATCCGCCTGAGCGTGCTGCGCCGCAACCTCGGCCGGTTTGCCCATTGCGAAGTCTTCGTGGAGGGCCTCCGGAAGGCCGGCGTTCCGGAGTGAACCCTATCCACCGGCGGGCGACGACCGGGGAACTTATGACCCGCCAGCCTTTTGGTCTTGGGAGGGTCCCACCAGTCCGGGGCCGGACCGAGCCCGGAGGAGCGGCTGGTGTCGCGCGGTGTCGTCGTCGAGTATACCTCCCGGCCCGGTCGGGACATGGATGAGCACGACCGTGCGGCCATGAGCGAGATTGCCAGACGGATCGCGGCGCTGCAGGACCGCGACTATGCGGGGGAATACGACAGCACGGCCCACTACCAAGGCCAGGTCTATTTCGTTCCGAGCGACACGCTCGTCGGGACCGCGCGGGCCTTGCAGCTCGGGATCCGGGGCGAGCGCGACCTGTTCGGCGGCGTCGTGCCATCCGCCGTCATCGCCACCAAGGCGATCACCCATCCGCTTGTCCGCGCCGACGCATCGGCACCGGAAGGCTGGTCCTCCGGCTTCCCTGAGAAGGTGCGCGACGCCGTGCTCGCGGGCTTCTCGATCTTCACGGCGGAGCAGGCCCACGAAGCCGGCGAACGATTGTTCGAGCGCGGCCCCGTCCGGATCAAGCCCGTGCGATCGACCGGCGGCCATGGGCAAAGCGTGGCCCTGTCCATCGCCGCTCTGGACAGCGCCATCGCGGGCTTGGATCCGGACGATCTGAAGGCAGGAATCGTGCTCGAGGAGAACCTCGAAGACGTCTCCACGGTGAGCGTCGGGCAGGTCCTCGTGGGCGACCTGAAAGCTGCCTATTTCGGCAGCCAGCGGCTGACCGTCGACAACAGCGGGTCCGAGGTTTACGGAGGCTCGGACCTCGTCGTCGCGAGGGGAGCTCTGGAGAGGCTTCTCACCCTCGATCTCCCCGACCGCTTCCGCCTCGCCGTGGAGCAGGCGCGCGCCTACGATGCCGCCACCGAGTGTCTCCCGGGCATGTTCGCCTCCCGGCGGAACTACGACATCGCGCAAGGCCTCGATGGTTCCGGGAGGCGGCGTTCGGGGGTCCTGGAGCAGTCCTGGCGCATCGGTGGAGCGACGGGCGCCGAAATCGCCGCTCTCGAAGCGTTCAGGAGCGATCCGGGGCTGCAGATCGTGCGCGCATCGACCCATGAAATCTATGGCGAGGGCGGACCTCCTCCGCCCCATGCGACGCTCTATTTCCGCGGCGTCGATGCGCGAGTTGGCCCACTCACCAAATTTGCCCTGGTCGAAAATCCATGACGACGCGAGACGAGCCCATCGAAATCCCTGTCGACGACCAACGGATCTCCGGCACGCTGGTCGCTCCCGCGACGCTCATTCCCGGCGTTCTGTTCATTCATGGCTGGGGCGGTGATCAGGAGCAATACCTAGCGCGGGCGCGAGATATCGCCGCCCTCGGCTGCATCTGCATGACGTTTGATCTGCGCGGTCATGCCGGAACGAAGGCCCAGAAGGAGACCGTCACCCGGGAAGACAATCTTCGAGACGCCCTCGCCGCTTATGATGTCCTGGCCGCTCATCCGGCCGTCGACAAGTCCGCCATCGCGGTCGTCGGCAGCAGCTACGGGGGCTATCTCGCGACGATCCTCAGCTCTAAGCGCGTCGTGAAATGGCACGCCCTGCGCGTTCCTGCACTCTACCGTGACGAGGACTGGGCCCTACCGAAGCAGCAGCTCAAGAAATACGGACTCGCCGCCTATCGCCGTGGTCAGGTCGGACCGGACGAGAACCGGGCTCTGGCAGCCTGCGCCACCTTTGCGGGAGACGTTCTCATCGTCGAATCCGAGCATGATGACGTCATCCCCCACCGGGTCATCCAAAACTATGTGGCTGCCTTCAAGAATGCGCATTCACTGACTTACCGCGTCATCGAGGGGGCCGACCACGCTCTCTCCAAGGAGCCCTGGCAACAGGCCTACACATCCCACTTGGTCACGTGGGCTACGGAAATGGTCCTTGGAGCCCGAGAATCAGGCTCTGCTCCGGAAGCGCATACGAAGGTCCGCCCTTCCCCTCAAAAGCAGCCGCCAACGGCGGCGTGAACCCGGGTTCGCGCAGGAACGGGCTTCAATCGAAGCCCGGCTTGGCGCTGCGGCCCTTCTTGATGTCGGCCCGCCGTCCCTTGGCCTCCAGCCGCCGCTGTTTCGAAGCGAGCGTCGGACGGGTCGGGCGACGGGGCTTCGGCCTCTCCGTCGCCTGCCGGACCAGCTCGACGAGACGAGTGACGGCATCCTCCCGGTTGCGCTCCTGCGTGCGAAAGCGCTGGGCCGTGATCACGAGCACGCCATCTCCCGTCAGGCGCTTGCCGGCGATCTGCTCCAGCCGCGCCTTCACGTCGGCCGGCAGGGAGGGCGACCGGCGCACGTCGAAGCGGAGCTGCACGGCGGACGAGACTTTGTGCACGTTCTGGCCGCCGGGTCCCGAGGCGCGGATGAAGCTCTCCTGAAGCTCGTCCTCGTCGATGGCGATGCTGTTGGTCACCTGGATCATGGGGCCTCGGGGAGAAAGCGGGCGGGGAAAAGTGGGGCAGGGCCGGCCCGATGTCCAATGGAAGCTTGGGCCGCGCTTGTCGAGCCTGTCGATAGGGTCTAAGCGCCTCTCGACCCTCGGAACAGGCCGGCGCCTCTTCCGCCTCCCCTTCCGGCCCCGTCGTGTCCATGTCCGCAGTCATCGCGAGCCTCATCCCCACCTTCCTGATCATCGCCACCGGCTGGCTCTGCCGGGCCACCGGCTTCATCGACGACAGGCACTGGCCGGGCATCGAGCGTGCCACCTACGTGATCTTCTTCCCGGCCCTCATCATCGACACCCTCTCGCGGGCCGATCTCTCCTCGGTGCCGGTGGTCGGCGTGGGCGGCGCCCTGATCGGGGCCATCCTGACCATGGCGCTGATCGTGCTCGGGATACGGCCCGTCCTCGAGCGCCGCTTCGGCATCGACGGCCCCAGCTTCACGTCGATCTTCCAGGGCGCGACCCGCTGGAACACGTTCGTCGGCCTCTCCGTGGCCGGCAGCCTCTTCGGGCAGCGCGGCATCGCGCTCATCGCGGTCGCGATCGCCGCCATGGTGCCGCTGCTCAACCTGCTCGCCTTCTACGTGTTCATCCGCTACGCGGGCCAGCCGCGGCAGAGCCCGTGGAAGATCCTGCACTCCTTCGTGACGAATCCCTTCATCTGGTCCTGCGCTGTCGGCCTGATCCTGAACCTCCTCCTGCCGCCCCTGCCGAAGCCGGTCATCACCTACGTGGACATCATGGGCCGCGCGGCGCTCGCGGCGGGCCTCCTGATCGTCGGAGCGGGTCTCGACATCCGGCGGCTGACCAGGCCCGGCCTTCCCCATTTCGTAGCGACCGCCCTGAAGCTCTTCCTGATGCCGGTCGTGGCCGTGACCTTGGCCCGGGCGATCGGCGTGGAAGGCAACGACCTCGTCGTGACCGTCATCGCCGCTTCCGTACCTTCGGCGAGCGCCGCCTACGTTCTGGCCCGTCAGATGGGCGGAAACGCTGGGCTCATGGCGGAAATTCTGACTCTGCAGACCCTGATAGCCCTTGCGTCAATGCCGTTCCTGATCTCCACGCTCGGTAGCTGCGCCACATTGTTCTGCAACTGAAAGTCAAATTTGCGCTTACAATTTATTTATGGTTGAAATGCTACTCAGACCCACAGTCGAGATCAGTCAGCCATTCCGCATGTCCAAGGCCGAGAAGCATCCCAGCAAAGGGAAAGACACCCAGGAACCCGCCCGCGTGTCATCGCTCCGTCCGAAGGACAGGGCGTCGGCGGACGAGACCGCGCGATACATCGCGGAATTCACGGCGGAGCTCGCGTTCCTGGCGCAGCAGGCCGAACTCGACCTTCTGGCCTACCTGCTGGACATGGCGCGCCTCGAGGCGACGCGAAGCACTCGATCAGGAGCGGGGTAAAGGCGTCAGGACTCTGACAGAAGCGAGACGGCGTTGCCGCCATGGCGTTCGAGACGCCCTGCCAGCTCCAATTCGAGCAGGGTCGTCTGAACGACCCGAATGGGCAGGCCCGACTGCCTCGCGAGATCGTCGATGGCGATCGGAGACGGTCCGAGCAGCGCAACCAGATCCGCGCCCGATGCCGACGCTTCAGGATTGCTCTCTTCGTCGAAGAACCCACCCTCAGGCCTGACGAGTCCAACGGGCGCGCGGGCGATCTCCGGCAGATCGAGCTCGTCCCACAGTTCCTCGGTCTCGTCCGGGGGCCGCCCCTCCTCGATGCCGTCATTCGTTTGGGGGCCGGCCGCAACCAGCGGCTCGAGCACGCTCGTCACATGCTCGACGGACGCACAGAGGTTGGCGCCGTCCCGGATCAGGTCGTTGGTGCCCTCGGCCCGGGGATCGAGCGGAGAGCCCGGCACGGCGAAGACCTCGCGCCCCTGCTCCAGGGCGAAGCGGGCCGTGATCAGGGAGCCGGAGCGGCGCGCCGCCTCCACCACCACCACACCGTAGGACAGGCCGGACACGATCCGGTTCCGGCGCGGGAAGTCCCGTCCGCGGGGCTCCCACCCCATCGGCATCTCCGACAGGACGGCCCCGCCATTTTCCAGGATGGAGTGAAGCAGCGCCTCGTTCTCGGCCGGATAGACCCGATCATGGCCGCCGGCCAGAACCGCGACCGTGCCCGTATCGAGGGTGGCTCTGTGAGCCCGGGTGTCGATGCCCCGCGCCAGACCCGACGCGACCACGTAGCCGGCCTCGCCGAGCTGCCGCGACAGGCGCTCCGCGAAGGTGAGGCCGGCGGCGGAGGCGTTCCGGGAGCCGACGATGGCCACGCACGGCCTCGCGAGAACCTCGGACGAACCGCGGACGGCGATCAGGGGTGGCGCGGTGTCGATCGCCTGAAGGGTCTTAGGATAATCCGGCTCGCCCATGGCCACGAAACGCACGCCCAAGCGCGCGGCGGCGGCCATTTCCTTCTCGGCCTCGACGCGGGTCGCCACCTTCAGCAGGAGCCGGCCGCTCTTGCGCGCTAGGTCCGGCAGGGCTTCGAGCGCCGCGGAGGCGCCGCCGAAGCGGTTCAAAAGGGTGCGGAAGGTGCGCGGGCCGACATTCTCCGACCGGATCAGCCGGAGCCAATCCAGGCGTTGCTCGTCGGTCAGGCGCATGCCGCTCATCCCTTCTGCCCGATCCTGCCCTCCGTCCCGGCGAGGAGGCGCTGGATGTTCTCGCTGTGCTTCCACCACAGCAGCACCGCCAGGACGCCGGCGACGCCGGCCATCTTCGGCTCGCCGAGGAACCAGAGCACGAGGGGCGAGGCCGCGCTCGCGATAAGCGCCGAGAGCGAGGAATAGCGGGTCGTGAAGGCGACCCCGAGCCAGATGGCCGCGAAGATGAGCGCCGCGAGGGGCTTCAGCCCGATCAGGATGCCGATGAAGGTCGCCACGCCCTTGCCGCCCTTGAACCGCAGCCAGATCGGGAAAAGATGTCCCAGAAAGGCTCCGAGGCCGGCGATGGCGGCCAGTTCCGGCCGCCAGGCATAGGCCAGCAGCACGGCCGCCGTCCCCTTGAGGGCGTCCCCGACGAGGGTCGCGGCGGCGAGCCCCTTGCGGCCCGTGCGGAGGACATTGGTGGCGCCGATATTACCGGAGCCGACCTTGCGGATGTCGCCGAGACCAGCCATCCGGGTGAAGATCACGCCGAACGGGATCGAGCCCAGCAGATAGCCGAGCAGCAGAGCGCCCAGCAGGGCCAGCATGTTGGCGTCGTCAGACATTCGAATCCTTTGATCCGTTGCGTCGGTCGAACACGATCCTGCCAGCCACCATCGTGATCGTCACCTGTCCTTCCAGACGGGCTTCGTCGAAAGGCGTGTTCTTGGACAGGGACCGGAGCTGGCGTTTGTCGAGGACGTAAGGCGCGTCCGGATCGAACACGATCAGGTCCGCCAGCGCGCCGCGCTGGAGGCGTCCGCCCGGGAATCCGAGGATTTCGGCCGGTCTCGTGGACAGCGCCCGCAGCAGCCTGGGCAGGGAGACCTGGCCCGAATGGACCAGCCGTAGGCTGGCGGACAGCAGCGTTTCAAGCCCGACCGCTCCGTTCTCGGCCTCAGCGAAGGGCAGCCGCTTGGTCTCCACATCCTGTGGATTGTGGTCCGAGACGATGACGTCGAGGGTCCCGTCGTTGAGCGCCTCGATCATCGCCTGACGGTCGTCCTCGTGCCGCAGGGGCGGCGATAGCTTCAGGAAGGTCCGGTAGTCGCCGATGTCGTTCTCGTTGAGCGCCAGGTTGTTGATGGAGACGCCGCAGGTGACGGGAAGTCCCCTCGCCTTCGCGGCGGCGACGATCTCGGCGGAATCCCCGCAGGAGATCATGGCGGCGTGGTAGCGCCCGCCGGTGAGGCGCACGAGGCGCATGTCGCGCTCCAGCATCACCGTCTCGGCCTCGCGGGGGATGCCGGGCAGGCCGAGGCGCGCCGCGAACTCGCCCTCGTTCATCACCCCCTGAGCGACGAGGTCCGGATCCTCGACGTGGTGGAGAATCAGGGCGTCGAAATCGCGGGCATAGGTGAGAGCGCGGCGCATCACCTGAGCGTTCGTGACGGAGCGGGCCCCGTCCGTGAAGGCCACGGCGCCAGCCTCGCGCAGGAGGCCGATCTCGGCCATCTCCTCGCCTTTGAGACCTTTCGTAAGGGCAGCCGCGGGGCGGATGTTGACGATGCAGTTGTCCCGCGCCCGGCGCAGGACGAAGTCGATGATCGCGGGATCGTCGAGGACCGGATTCGTGTCCGGCATCGACACGATGGTGGTGACGCCTCCGGCGGCGGCCGCCTCGCCGGCGCTCTTCAGGGTCTCGCGATGGGCCGCGCCGGGCTCGCCGATGAAGGCGCGCATGTCGATGAGGCCCGGAGCCAGGACCTGGCCGCCGCAATCGACGACCTCGGCATCGGCGGCCACGGCCACGTGCGAGCCCACGTCCTTGATGACGCCGTCCTGGACCAGGACGCCGCCCCGCTCCTCGCGGCCGCTGGCGGGATCGACAAGGCGGGCATTGTTCAACAAGAGGGGACGATCGGAGGTCATCGGGCGCAACCGGGAATGTCTTCGAAACGGTGGAAAACGAGCTTGCCGTTCTCCTTGGCGAGGGCGACCATCTCGTCGGCGCCCGCGGACGGCCCGCCGATGCGCAGGCAGGCGTCGCACTTGGCTACGAGCCGCCGCGCAATGGGGTGGAAGATCTCGTCGAAGACTTCGTCTCCAATGGTTTTCGAGCCGGCGAACTCTATCAGCGGCAGGGCATACCATTCGCCCAACACCGGCAGGTGCCCGGCCCGGAAGAGACGCAGCGCCATGTCCATCATGGCATCCACATTGGCCTGGATCTTCACCGGATCGTCACCCGTGCCCGAACGATAGGGGCCGGCCACGAGGATCATGAGGGGATTCATGCCGGCTCCTATCGGTTCGGCAGATGGCTCGCGAGGGCCTCGAGCACCGCCATGCGGACGGCGACTCCCATCTCGACCTGCTCGCGGATGAGGGACTGCGCGCCGTCCGCCACGTCGGAGGAAATCTCCACGCCCCGGTTCATGGGGCCCGGATGCATCACGAGAGCGTCCGGCTTGGCATAAGCGAGCTTCTCCTGGTCGAGGCCGTAGAAGCGGAAATACTCCTTCACGGACGGCACGAAGGAGCCGTTCATCCGCTCGCGCTGGAGGCGCAGCATCATGACGATATCCGCATCCTTGAGGCCCTCGCGCATGCTGGTGAAGGTCTCGAAGCCGAGCCGCTCGATCCCTGGCGGCAGCAGGGTCGAGGGAGCCACGAGGCGCACCCGCGCGCCCATGGCGGCAAGGAGGATCATGTTGGAGCGCGCCACCCGCGAATGCAGGATGTCGCCGCAGATCGCCACCGTCAGGCCTTCGATCCGGCCCTTGTTGCGGCGGATCGTGAGGGCGTCGAGGAGCGCCTGGGTGGGGTGCTCGTGCGCGCCGTCGCCCGCATTGACCACCGAGCAATCGACCTTCTGGGCCAGCAGGTGGACGGCGCCGGCCGCATGATGGCGCACGATGATCAGGTCCGGCCGCATGGCGTTGAGCGTAGCGGCCGTGTCGATCAGGGTCTCGCCCTTCTTCACGGACGAGGAGGCGACCGACATGTTCATCACGTCGGCGCCGAGCCGCTTGCCGGCGATCTCGAAGGACGACTGGGTCCGGGTGGAGGGCTCGAAGAAGAGGTTGATCTGGGTGCGGCCCCGTAAGGTCGACTTCTTCTTTTCGACCTGCCGGCTCACCTCGACCTGCGCATCGGCCAAGTCGAGGAGCGCCTGGATATCCAGCGGGGACAACCCCTCGATTCCGAGCAGGTGGCGGTGGGGGAAAACGGATCGGGGAGTGTTCATCTTAAAGCGATGGCTATAGGCGCTCCGGATCGGAGCGGCAAGCATCGTCTGGCGTGGGCTACACCCACGCCATCGTGCGCTTGACAGCCCCTCGCCTTCGTACCGTGTGACCTTAAGGCATCGGCCTCGTGGGGACCGGCGAGGAATATCCCTTCGTGGTCAGGTTCTTGCACCAGGCGGGGCCGAGGGGCCGCGGCTCCATCGGGCAGGCGAAGCGGAAGCCCCACACGAAGTCGGTCTGCACGGCGAGCACATGCGGCGATTCCCGCTGCCCGTTCCGGCCGAAGAACGCATTGCCCGAGAACCAGGCCGGGTTCGGGGCTCCGTTCACGCTCTGCCCCAGGCCGGCATCGCTCATCTGATCGGTGAAGATCGCGAATGCCGGTACGCCCTGGCGGTTCACGGTGGCCCGGGAATGGCAGGTCATGCAGGACGCGGTGTTGACGAATCCGGCTTCGGTGACCGAGTTGCCGAGCCGGGTCGGCACGCCGGTCGCGGTCACGAAGTCGGTCTGCGTGCCCTTGAGGCGATAGGACCGCCATGCCGCATCCGAAAGATCCGGCCGCCCCGTGCGGTTGATCCCCTGCCCGTTCGCAATGGAAGCCTCGGAGAACAGCGACGCCAGCGCGGCGCTGATCCGGGTGGAGTCTGGATAGGGCTTCGCCAGGTCGAACGCGTCCACCTCCGCATCGTCCACGTTCAGCTTCTTGTTGGGCCCGGTGAAGTTGTTTGCCGAGGGTCCGAGCCCGCCTGCGGGAGCCTCGCTCTCCGTCGTCAGGTAGCCGAAGCTGTCGTTGCAGCCGGTGAAGTCGCAGCGTCCCTGGTTGTTGACGTGCTCGAAGGTCGACCAGGTCCAGTTCGGGACATCCTTGCTGGAGACATGCATCGACAGGAGGATGTAGGGCTTGGCCGCCGGAGGCGCCGCATCGCCTGGCTGCGGGCGCGGCACCAAGTCCATCACGACGTAGGGATCGATGCCGACCCGGGCGGCCTTGTCGACCGCAAGCCAGTTCGCCTTGACCATCACCGACGCGACGGGAAAGTCGATGCGCGCAAGCGGAGGCGGCGCGGGATGGGAGGCGGCCGGGTCAGGCGCGGCAGCGTGGCGGGGAGCGTAGGTGCCGAGCATCGCGACGTAGCTGTCGAAGACCCGGATCAGGCCCTCCGTGTGATAGAGCTCGTTGTCGTAGACATAATCCACCATCGGCTCGTTGCGGTAGACCAGTTCCTCCTGCAGCGCGCCGATCACCGGCGCCTTGAGGACCGCCGGCACGTCGGCCCAGCCGGCCTTGCTCTTCTGAAGCACGTCCGTCGCCTGCTCGAGGCTCATCCTGTGAGCCGTGACGGGCGTGCGGACCTGATGGGCCGGAACGCCGGCGGTCGGCCCTGGATAGACCGGGCAATGTTCCGGCGACGCCTGGTTCGAGACCTCCACGGCCGGGCAGCAGCGGTCCGCCGGGACGCCGGGGCGGCAGCGCGGCCAGGGATCGCTCGGCCAGACCTGCCGGTCTGTGGACCAGTCCTCCCAGAACTTCTGGCCGACGGCCCGGACGAAAAGAGACCAGGCGAAGGCGTCGGGACAGGACAAGGAGGGATTGGTGATCCCTTCTCCGAAGGTGACCCGTCCTTCCGACCATGCAACGCGGCATTCCGGCGAATCCCGCACGTCGGCCATCGGGAACATGGCGTAGTCGATCTGGTCCGGAGGTGTGGACTTTCCGTCCTGGGCCTGCAGCGGACTGTTGGCTGCCATCATCACCACTGCCGCAATCGCGGAGTAAATCAACCTTCTCATGGAATTGCCCCAGGCCTCGTCCGACGCGTTCGCCGCGTCTCGATCCGAGACTAGCGGGCCAACCTTGCCCATGCCTGCCTTGGCGGCTCGCCGTGGCGGCGGTTCGGCACTGGCTCTGCTCCCTTTGCAAAGAGGTAGGCCATAATTCCATTCATGTTGCCGGCTCAGCAGGCATTAGGTTCCTAAAGGCTGCCTTATGTCCCAGCCCGGAGCAGGTTCTGCTCGATGAACAAATCCGCCTTCATCGTCTGCGG
The DNA here is from genome assembly GCA_023426505.1 of Pseudomonadota bacterium. GTDB lineage: Bacteria > Pseudomonadota > Alphaproteobacteria > Rhizobiales > Beijerinckiaceae > Microvirga. Next base: position 23,334 of record JAFAAP010000237.1, on the reverse strand, counting down.
CGTTGCCGTCATCAATGCCGCGCTTCTGGCTCTGGCTCTCTTCTTGTCGCGCCGAACCGGGATCGACCCATCCTCCTTCTACGGCGATCCGAACGCCGTCGCGCGGCAGTCGTTCGCCATCGGATTCCTCTCGAACACTGGTGCGATCGCGTGGATTTCCTCCGCCAGCATCTCGCTGTTCACCTGGTGGCTGAAGCGATCCTTCGCAGCGGACGACCGCGATGCATGGTCCCTGCTCCTGTTCGGGCTGCTGACTGCATGGCTGGGCCTGGACGACCTCCTCATGTTCCACGACGGGCTGGCGGACCATCTCGGGGTGTCGCAGCTTGCTTTCGTGAGCGTCGAAGCGGTGATCGCGATGGCGTGGGTCTCGATCGCCCTCCTCAGCCCCTCCCGCTTCGGAAGCTCTCCTCTCCTGCTGATCCTGGCCGTAGCCGGTCTGGGAGGCTCCCTCGTCGTCGACCAGTCCATCGATGCCGAGCTGCTGTATTTCCCCGGCGCGTCGCTGGTCGAGGACGTCGTGAAGCTGACGGGAATCATGTACTGGGCGGCCTACGCGCTCAACCTCTCCTTGGCCCACGTATCGGGTCTCCTGCGTCGTGAATGCCGCGTGGCGCCGAGCCCAACACCCTCCCCCGGCGCCGAGGTCGTAGCGACACGGTCCGCCGATGCTTTGAGATAGGCTTCGACCAGGCGTATCCTCGGTTGCGGGCCAGCGTCCGAGTCCGGCCAAGGCAAGGAACGCAGCCCGGAAGCGAGGCGGCTCCTGCCCATGATCACGCACGAAGTCTTCAACCAGACGCCCTCCTTCGGGGACGTGAACCTCGTCACCTCCGATCTGCCCCTGCTCGATTCGCTGCGAGCCAACGGCATGGAGAACCCGCAGGACCGCCTGCGGGATTTCGGAGTCGCCTGGGGCAGCGCAGAGCGGATCGACCTCGGACGTCTCGCCAACCAGAATCCACCGAAGCTCCGCGCCCACGACCCGCGGGGGATCCGGATCGACGCGGTCGAGTTTCATCCGGCCTATCATGCGCTGATGCGCGCCAGCATGGCCGACGGGCTCCATGCCTCGACCTGGGACGAGGCCGAGGCAGCCCGTCCCGTCGGTCGGGGCCATGTCGAGCGCGCTGCGCGGCTTTACACAATCGCGGGGGTCGAGAGCGGCCATGTCTGCCCGATGACCATGACGCATGCCTCGGTGGCGGCCCTCGCGGCCGCGCCGAATCGGCTCAAGGAATGGCTGCCGAAGATCCGTTCGCGGGGCTACGATCCGCGTTTCATCCCCTTCTGGGAGAAGAACTCCGTCACCCTCGGCATGGGCATGACGGAGAAGCAGGGCGGAACGGACGTCAGGGCCAATACGACCCGGGCGAGGCCTGCGGCCGGCGACGAGTACGCGCTGACCGGCCACAAATGGTTCATGTCGGCCCCCATGTGCGACGCCTTCCTGGTTCTGGCCCAGGCGCCGGGTGGGCTCACCTGCTTCCTCGTCCCGCGATTCCGGCCCGACGGTTCCCTCAACGCCCTACGCCTCCAGCGCCTCAAGGAAAAGCTGGGAAACAGGTCCAATGCCTCGTCGGAGGTCGAGTTCGATGAGGCTTTCGCCTGGCGGATCGGGGAGGAAGGACGCGGCGTGCGGACCATCATCAACATGGTCCAGCTCACCCGCCTCGACTGCGCGGTCGCCTCGGCGGGCCTCGTCCGGATGGGCCTCGTCCTCGCCCACCACCATGCCCGGCACCGGACCGTCTTCCAGAAAAAGCTCATCGACCAGCCGGCGATGCGGGCGGTGCTGGCGGACCTCGCGCTCGAAAGCGAGGCCATGACGGCTCTCGCCCTGCGGCTCGCCGCGAGCTTCGACCACGCGACCAGGGATGAGCAGGAGGCGGCCTTCGCCCGCATCGTCACGCCGGCGGCCAAGTTCGGCATCTGCAAGGCCGCTCCGAACCTTCTCTACGAGGCCATGGAGGCGCTGGGCGGCAACGGCTACGTCGAGGAGAGCCCCCTGCCCCGACTCTACCGGGAAGCGCCCGTCAATGCGATCTGGGAGGGATCGGGCAACGTGATCGCCCTGGATCTCCTGCGGGCCGAGAGCCGGGAGCCCGCCGCGGCGGCCGGGGTCCTGGAGCGCCTCATGGCCGATGTCGCGGACCTTCCGGGGGCTTCGGAAGCCGCGCGGGACGTCGTGCTGGCGCTGCAGTCGCCGGAGGCGGAGGCCAGGGCGCGCTTCGTGGCGGACCGCCTGTTCACGCTGGCGGCCACAGCCGCCCTCGCCCGCTCCGCACCTGAGGAAATCACCCGCGCCTATGCGCTCACCCGTCTCGCCTCCCCCGTTCGGATGATCGGCGCCAACGATCTCGGTTCTGCCGCAAAACCCTTGCTGGATAGGGTTTTCGTCTCCATATAACAGAATAGCGGTAGGGTCCGATTTGACTTGTCCGCAATCATTGACCACTTATCCCGCCCCGCGGCTGTCAGGCTCTGACGACCGCTCTCCCGTCATGACGTCGGGCATCCGCCCTCCAGTCGCCGTAGGAATGCGTTCATGAAAGTCCTCGTCGTCGAGTCGCCTGCCAAGGCCAAGACGATCAACAAGTACCTGGGCAAGGACTACGAGGTCCTGGCCTCCTTCGGGCACATCCGCGATCTGCCCGCCAAGGACGGCTCGGTCGACCCGGAGGCGGACTTCCGCATGATCTGGACCCTGGAGGACCGGGGCTCGAAGCGCGTCTCGGAAATCGCCAGGGCCCTCAAAGGGGCCGAGAAGCTCATCCTCGCCACCGACCCGGACCGCGAGGGCGAGGCCATCTCCTGGCACGTGGTCGAGGCGCTGCGGGAGAAGCGCGCCCTCAAGGACCTGCCGATCGAGCGCGTGACCTTCAACGCCATCACCAAGGACGCGGTGCAGTCCGCCCTGCGCCAGCCGCGCGAGATCGACCAGGCGCTGGTCGACGCCTACATGGCCCGCCGTGCCCTGGACTATCTCGTCGGCTTCAACCTCTCGCCGGTTCTCTGGCGCAAACTGCCCGGAGCCCGTTCGGCCGGCCGCGTGCAGTCGGTGGCGCTCCGCCTCGTCTGCGATCGCGAACTCGAGATCGAGACCTTCAAGACTCAGGAATACTGGTCGCTGATCGCCACCCTCGCCACGCGGGAGGGCGGCGTGTTCGACGCGCGCCTTGTCGGCGCCGACGGCAAGAAGATCACCCGGCTCGACATTGGCACGGGCGCGGAGGCGGAAGCCTTCAAGAAGGACCTGGAGCTTGCGACCTTCGCGGTCGCGAATGTCGAGGCCAAGCCCGCCAAGCGCCACCCCTACCCGCCCTTCACCACCTCGACCCTGCAGCAGGAGGCCTCCCGGAAGCTCGGGCTCGCGCCGGCGCAGACCATGCGAATCGCGCAGCGCCTCTACGAAGGCGTCGACATCGGCGGCGAGACGGTAGGCCTCATCACCTATATGCGGACCGACGGCGTCGACATGGCCCCGGAGGCGGTGCGTTCCGCCCGCAGCGTGATCGCGAAGGAATATGGCGACCGTTACCTGCCGGACGTGCCGCGCAAGTACACCACCAAGGCCAAGAACGCGCAGGAAGCCCACGAGGCCATCCGCCCGACGGACATGAGCCGCCTGCCGAAGCATGTGGCCAAGTACCTGGAACCCGAGCAGGCCCGGCTCTATGAGCTGATCTGGATCCGTACCGTTGCGAGCCAGATGGAATCGGCGCAGCTCGAGCGCACCACCGCCGACATCACCGCCATGGTCGGCCCGCGCAAGCTCGACCTTCGCGCCACCGGCCAGGTGGTCAAGTTCGACGGCTTCTTGACGCTCTACAACGAGAGCCGCGACGACGATCCGGACGAGGACGAAGGCCGCCTGCCGCCTATGAAGGCGGGCGACCCGCTGGAGCGCCGCCGCATCGCCGCCAACCAGCACTTCACCGAGCCGCCGCCGCGCTACTCGGAAGCCAGCCTCGTGAAGCGCATGGAAGAGCTCGGCATCGGCCGTCCCTCCACTTATGCTGCCGTGCTCCAGACCCTGCGCGACCGCGAATACGTCCGCATCGAGAAGAAGCGCCTCGTGCCTGAGGACAAGGGCCGGATCGTCACGGCCTTCCTGGAGAGCTTCTTCCGCCGCTACGTGGAATACGACTTCACGGCGGATCTCGAGGAGCAGCTCGACCGGATCTCGAACTCCGAGATCGACTGGAAGCAGGTGCTGCGCGATTTCTGGCGCGACTTCTCGGCCGCCATCGGCGGGACCAAGGAGCTGCGCACCACGGAGGTTCTCGACGCCCTCAACGAGCTTCTCGGGCCGCACATCTTCCCGGACAAGGGCGACGGTTCCAACCCCCGCACCTGCCCGACCTGCGGCACGGGCCAGCTCTCGCTCAAGCTTGGCAAGTTCGGCGCCTTCATCGGCTGCTCGAATTACCCTGAATGCAAGTACACCCGCCAGCTCGCCGCCTCGGGCACCGAGGGCGACGGCGAGGGTTCGACCGAGAACGGCGGCACGCCGGGCGTGCGCGTCCTCGGCGATGATCCCGATACCGGCCAGCAGGTCACTCTGCGCGATGGCCGCTTCGGCCCCTTCGTCCAGCTCGGCGAGGGCGAGAAGCCCAAGCGCTCGTCCTTGCCCCCCGGCGTGTCTCCCGCCCAGGTGGACCTGGAGAAAGGCCTGAAGCTGCTCTCCCTGCCCCGGCAGGTCGCGACCCATCCGGAGACCGGCGAGCCGATCCTGGCGAATATCGGCCGCTACGGGCCTTACGTGCAGCACGGCAAGACCTACGCCAATCTCGGCAAGGACGACGACGTGCTGGAGATCGGCGGCAACCGCGCCATCGACCTGATCGTCGCCAAGGAGAGCGGCGCCGGCGGCTTCCGCCGCGGCGCAGCCGATCCTGGACGTCCGCTCGGTGACGATCCCGAATCGGGCAAGCCCATCGTGGTGAAGGCCGGCCGCTTCGGCCCCTACGTCACGGACGGCGAGACCAACGCGACCCTGCCGAAGGCGACCTCGGCCGAGGCCGTCACGCTCGACGAGGCGATCGGCCTGCTCATCGCCCGCCGGGCAGCCGGCGGATCGAAGAAGCCGGCCCGGGGCCGCAAGGCTCCCGCCAAGAAGGCCGCGGCCAAGAAGGCGCCGGAGAAAGCTGCGACGAAGACCGCCGCGAAGAAAACGGCGGCCAAGAAGGCACCGGCCAAGAAAGCCGCAGCCAAGAAGACGGCCTCGAAGGCGGCCCGGTCAGGCTGATCCCGATGTCGGAATGGTGGCCCGCCTTCCATGCCGAGCATCGCGAAGAGATCGAGATGCTGGCAAGGCTCATCGTGGCGATGCTCTCGGGCATGGCGATCGGCCTGAACCGCGATCTTCACGGCAAGCCGATCGGCATGAGGACCCTGGGCCTCGTGTCGCTCAGCTCCGCCCTCGCGGTCATGTCCGGCTCCGCCTACGGGCACGCGCATTTCGAGGAGGACGCGGTCAGCCGCGTCATCCAGGGCATTCTGACGGGAATCGGCTTTCTCGGAGCCGGCGTGATCATCCGCCGGCAGGACAGCTCGGAGATCCAGGGCCTGACCACTGCCTCAACGGTGTGGATGGCGGCCGCCCTCGGCGTGACGGCAGGCGTCGGTGCCTGGTTCATCACGATCGTCGGGAACGGACTTGCGCTAAGCCTGCTCGTGTTCGGGAAGCCCGTCGAACGCCGGCTCAACCACCTGCTGGGCGGCCGGCACGAAAACGCAGAGGACTAGAAGCTGAGCCAGAGCGCCAGGACGGCGATCACCGCCATCACGACCCACAGGAGATTGGCCCCATAGGAGCGGCTCGCGGGAGCCACGGGAGCGGTGTCCGGCTCCTCGAAGGCGAAGGCCTCGCCGGCCGTGCGTGCCGCGCGATTCAGGTGAAGCTGCTGCGCCGTTCCCAGGGTCGTCCGCGTCGTCACGATCGCTCTCCGTTAAGCTTGGGTTAGCCTAACCACCCAACGTGAACACTAGCTAAACAGTTCCTCGTGACGAACGTAAGACATTCTTTAGGGGGAAGCTGAGCTGTTGGACCTCCCCTTTCGATCCCCATCTTTTATTCCCTGTGACCCTAGAACCTCTTTATGTTTCCGTTTTGTTCACGTATGAATTTGTGAATGAGATATGGTGTAAAGAAAACCGAATCACGACGAACCAAGGTCCCAATGACCGATAACGACGATCTCTTTGGGGGCAGCGGAGCTGCATCCGCGAAACGTGCGGTCCCGGCTTCGGCCCGGGCTGCCGCCGCCAAAATCTCCCGTTCCGCGCCGCCGCAGGGCACGCCGGGCGAAAGCGGCTACGATGCCTCGGCCATCGAGGTGCTGGAGGGGCTTGAGCCCGTCCGGCGCCGTCCGGGCATGTATATCGGCGGCACGGACGAGAAGGCCCTGCACCACCTCTTCGCCGAGGTGATCGACAACTCCATGGACGAGGCGGTCGCCGGCCACGCCACCTTCATCGAGGTGGAGCTTGAGGAAGGCGGCTGGCTGTCGGTCATGGACAACGGGCGCGGCATCCCGGTCGATCCGCACCCGAAATTCCCCAAGAAGTCCGCGCTCGAGGTCATCATGACCACGCTGCATGCGGGCGGTAAGTTCGACTCGAAGGTCTACGAGACCTCGGGCGGCCTGCACGGCGTCGGCGTCTCGGTGGTGAACGCCCTGTCCGAGACCCTCGAGGTCGAGGTGGCCCGCGGCCAGACCCTCTACCGCCAGATCTTCTCTCGCGGCGTCCCGCAGACCAAGCTGGAAACGGTCGGTCGCGTCCTCAACCGGCGCGGCACCAAGGTGCGCTTCAAGCCCGACCACCAGATCTTCGGCAAGGAAGCTCATTTCCAGCCCCGCCGCCTGTTCAAGATGGCGCGCTCGAAGGCCTATCTCTTCGGCGGCGTCGAGATCCGCTGGAAATGCGCCCCCTCCCTGCTGGATGGTGTCGAGAACGTCCCGGCCGAGGCGACCTTCAAGTTCCCGAACGGCCTGAAGGACTACCTGGCCCGCGACATCGAAGGCAAGGAACTCGTCGCCGACCAGGTCTTCTCGGGCAAGATCACCAAGCCCGGCGGCCATGGTTCGCTCGAATGGGCGGTCGCCTGGATGGCGAACGAGGACGGGTTCTCCTCCTCGTACTGCAACACGATTCCGACCCCCGAGGGCGGCACACACGAGAACGGCCTGCGCATCGCCCTGCTGCGCGGCCTGCGCGACCATGCCGAACGCGTGAACCAGCAGAAGCGCATGGCGGCGGTGACCACCGACGACGTGATGGCGACCTGCGCGTCCATGCTGTCGGTCTTCATCCGCGAGCCCGAGTTCCAGGGCCAGACCAAGGACAAGCTGGCGACCTTGGAGGCCGGCCGCATCGTCGAGGCTGCCATCCGCGACAGCTTCGACCACTGGCTCGCCGCCTCGCCGCAGCAGGCCAACAAGCTGCTCGACTGGGTGATCGACCGGGCCGAGGAGCGCCTGCGCCGTCGCCAGGAGAAGGAGGTCGCCCGCAAGACCGCGACGCGCAAGCTGCGCCTGCCGGGCAAGCTGGCGGACTGCTCCAATGCGGGCATGGCCGGCTCCGAGCTCTTCATCGTCGAGGGCGACTCGGCCGGTGGCTCCGCCAAGCAGGCCCGCGACCGCGCCACCCAGGCGGTCCTGCCCCTGCGCGGCAAGATTCTCAACGTGGCCTCGGCCGGGCGGGACAAGCTGCACCAGAACCAGCAGCTCTCGGACCTCGTCCAGGCGCTCGGCTGCGGCATGGGCTCCCAGTACCGGGATGCCGAGCTCCGCTACGACAAGGTCATCATCATGACCGACGCGGACGTGGACGGCGCCCACATCGCCTCACTGCTCATCACCTTCTTCTACCGGCAGATGCCTAGGCTCATCGACGCTGGACACCTGTATCTCGCGGTGCCGCCCCTCTACCGGCTGACGCAGGGCTCGAAGTCGGCCTATGCCCGCGACGACGCGGACCGGGAGCGCCTCCTGAAGACGGTTTTCAAGGGCAGCGGCAAGGTCGAGATCGGCCGCTTCAAAGGCCTCGGCGAGATGCTGCCGGCACAGCTGAAGGAAACGACCATGGACCCCAGGAAGCGCCTGCTCCTGAAGGTGGTGGTCGAGGCCGACGACCGGCCCGAGACGGGCGATGCGGTGGAGCGGCTCATGGGCAACAAGCCCGAGGCCCGCTTCACCTTCATCCAGGAACGCGCCGCCTTCGCGGACGAGGCGGATCTGGATATTTGACCGGGTCAGGCCCAGCACTCCGTCATTCCGGGCGCTTCTTCGGAACCCGGAATGACGAGCGGGCGAGCCCTCGAAAAAATTTTTGAAAAATTTCGAAACCGCCGGAACCTTCATCCTGGTTCCCCGTTAACAGGCATCACCGGCTCATTCTGCCCCCACGGGCCGGTCCCTTGAAAGGCTCCGTCAGCGGGGCCTTTTTTTTGTCCCGAAACAGCCGCCCGGTCGGGAAATGGATCCAGACCGGAGCCTCGCGCGTCGTCTCGGCAGCATCGGCAGGCACTGGCCACGGCCACGCTTGCATGCGACAAGTCATCACGACCCTTCAACGAGTTAGGCCCTTGGCGAAACGTACGAAAGCCTCCGTCTCCGCCCTTCCCTCCCGGGAGGATATCGTCGCCTTCATCAGCAACGCCTCCGGCAAGGTCGCCAAGCGCGACATCGCCAAAGCGTTCAACATCAAGAGCGGCGACCGGATCTGGCTCAAGCAGATGCTGAAGGATCTGGAGATCGAGGGCGTCGTGGACCGGCGCCGCAAGGTCGTCCACAAGGCCGGACAGCTTCCGCCCGTGGTCCTGGCCGACATCACCAAGCGGGACCGGGACGGCGAGCTGATTGCGGTTCCGACCGAGTGGGACGCCGAGGAACACGGTCCGATCCCGACGATCATCATCATGCCCCACCGCAAGCCGCGGCCGGGCATGCCCGTGGCCGGCGTAGGCGACCGGGCACTTCTGCGTGTCGATCCGCTGAAGGACACCGACGTCCACCGTTATGCCGGCCGGGTCACCAAGATCATCGCCAAGAAGCAGGCCCAGGTTCTCGGGATCTTCCGGGCCCTGCCCGAAGGCGGTGGACGGCTGGTGCCCGTGGACAAGAAGACGCGCGAGCAGGAGCTCGAGATCAGGCCCGGCGACGAGAACGGCGCGCAGGATGGAGACCTCGTAGCCACCTCCGTCGTCAAGCACGGCCGTTTCGGCCTGCCCCACGCCAAGGTCCAGGAGCGCCTCGGCTCGGTCAAATCCGAGAAGGCCATCAGCCTGATCGCGATCTACGCCCACAACATCCCGAACGCTTTCCCGCCCGACGTTCTGGCCGATGCCGAGAAGGCGCAGCCCGCCACCCTGGCAGGCCGCGAGGACTGGAGGGATGTTCCTCTCGTCACCATCGATCCGCCCGACGCCAAGGACCACGACGACGCCGTCCATGCGGTGCGGGACGAGGACCCCAACAACGTAGGCGGCTTCATCGTCACGGTCGCCATCGCTGACGTGGCCGCCTATGTGCGCCCCGGCTCCGCCCTCGACCGGGAGGCGCAGGAGCGCGGCAACTCGGTCTATTTCCCGGACCGGGTCGTTCCGATGCTGCCGGAGCGGATTTCGAACGACCTCTGTTCCCTGCGCCCCCATCAGCCGCGCCCGGCGCTCGCGGTGCGAATGGTCATCGGCCCGGACGGGCGCAAGAAGAGCCACGCCTTCCACCGGGTGATGATGCGCTCGGACGCGAAGCTCTCCTACCAGCAGGCGCAGGCCGCCATCGACGGCCGGCCTGACGAGACCACGCGGCCGATCCTCGACTCGATCCTGAAGCCCCTCTGGGCCGCGTACGAGACCGTGAGGAAGGCCCGCAACGTGCGCGAGCCACTCGACCTCGATCTGCCGGAACGCAAGATCGTGCTCAAGGACGACGGCACCGTCGACAGGGTCTTCGTCCCGGAACGGCTCGAAGCGCACCGGCTGATCGAGGAGTTCATGATCCTCGCCAACGTGGCGGCGGCGGAGACTCTGGAGAAGGCCGAGAGCGACCTCATCTACCGCGTCCACGACGAGCCCTCGCTCGAGAAGATGCGGGCGTTGAGCGAGGTGCTCGCCTCGATCGGCCTGAAGCTCCCCGCGCAGGGCGCCCTCAAGCCCGAGCTCTTCAACCGGATCCTGCGCAGCGTCGAGGGATCCGAGCACCAGCTCTTCATCAACGAGGTCGTGCTGCGCTCGCAGTCGCAGGCGGAGTACTCGGCGGAAAACTACGGCCATTTCGGCCTGAACCTGAGGCGCTACGCGCATTTCACCTCGCCGATCCGCCGCTATGCGGACCTGATCGTCCACCGGGCCCTCATCACGGCCCTGAAGCTCGGGAAGGACGGGCTCCCCCCGGATACGACCCGCGCCGAGCTCATCGAGATCAGCGCCCGCATCTCGGCCGCGGAGCGACGCGCCATGGCGGCGGAACGCGAAACCATCGACCGGCTCATCGCGCATTTCCTGGCCGACCGGATCGGCGCGACCTTCAATGGCCAGATCTCCGGCGTCACCAAGGCCGGGCTGTTCATCAAGCTTAACGAGACGGGAGCCGACGGCTTCGTACCCGCCGCCACCATCGGGGCCGATTACTACGCCTTCGACGAGCGCACCCACTCGATGCGCGGCGAGCGCACCGGCGAGACCTATCGCCTCGGCGACAAGGTGGAGGTCAAGCTGGTAGAAGCGGCTCCCGTGGCCGGAGCCCTGCGCTTCGAGCTGCTCACCAAAGGCCGCTACAGCGGCAGGGGTGCAGGAGCCAAGAAGGGCGGCAAGAAGGCTCGCGGCGGCCCCAAGGCCGGACGTGACAGCCGCCGCCCGTCGCCGAAGGTGAGGGTGAAGCGCAAGAGCCCTGCGCGATAGGAACCGACGATGCCGTATTCAGCAGAACCCGCAGAGCGCCTCGCGCCCGAGACAGCCCCTCGCCTTTCGGCCGTCACGGCCATGGCCCGCGGCTTCATCGGCCGCTGCCCGAACTGCGGCAAGGGCCGCCTGTTCGGCCGCTTCCTGAAGGTGGCGGACCACTGCAACTCCTGCGGGACGGAGCTCCACCACCACCGGGCCGACGACTTTCCGCCCTACATCGTCATGTTCATCGTCGGGCATCTGGTCGGCTACGGCATTCTCATGACCGAGACGAAGATGGATGTGCCGATGTGGTTCCATCTCGCTCTCTGGCCCGCCCTGACGCTCGTGCTGTGCCTCGTCCTCCTCCAGCCGGTAAAAGGCGCTGTCGTCGGGCTGCAATACGCGCTAGGCATGCACGGCTTCGGCGCGGCGCGCGCGAAGATGGAAGGACGAGGCAGGGAGACCGGGCGTGACGGAGATGCAGGCGCTGATGGAACGGCTGGACCGGCACGCATCCACAACGCGCGATCCTAAGGCTCCCACGCTTCGCCCGGCGGACGCGGCCACCCTCATCGTCATCGACCGAAAGGGCCGCCACCCGAAGGTGCTCATGGGCAAGCGCCACGAGGGCCACAAGTTCATGCCGGGCAAGTTCGTGTTCCCGGGCGGACGGATCGAGGCCCCCGACCGCTCCATGTCGGTCGTCGGCACTCTCCATCCCCGTGCCGAGCAGACCCTCATGGCCCGCGTCACGCGCCCCTCTCCCCAGCGCAGCCGCGCCCTGGCGCTTGCCGCCATCCGCGAAACATTCGAGGAGACGGGCCTCCTGCTCGGCACGAAGGATTACGGCGCTCCCGAGAAGGCGCCGACAGGTGCCTGGGCGTCGTTCCAGGAGCGAGGCGTGTTTCCCGATCTCGAAGTCCTGCAGGTGGTCGGCCGCGCCATCACGCCGCCCGGCCGCGTCAAGCGCTTCGACACCCGCTTCTTCGCCGTCGACCGCACCGCCATCGCCGACGAGGTGGAGAACGTGGTCGGCCCGGAATCCGAATTGGTGGAACTGACCTGGGTCACCATCGAAAAGGCCATGGCCCTCGATCTGCCCCCGATCACCGCGGTGCTTCTCGGAGAGCTCCGCGCCCGGATCGAAGCCGGCTTCTTCCCCGAGCTGCCGGTCCCGTTCTTCTACCAAAAGCGCGGCCGCTTCGTTCGGGAGCTGCTCTGAGTCGGTGGGCCTGCATCAGCGCTCACGCGAAGCGGACGAAGCTGTAGATCAGCAGGAGGAGGATCGCGATGGCGGCGCCGATTCCGATTGGGGTCAGCATCCACTGGATGTCCTTCCAGCCAGGCGTCTGGTGGTCGTGGGTCGGGGCGGCCATGGCCGAGGGCTCCCTGAGAGAGGACTCTCAGGCCTCAACTCCCTTGATTCACAATGCGATTCAGCTTGGCCTTGGCTTTTTTCCGCGGAATCCTCGCACAAGCCCTCCGAACCGTCCCTGCGGAAGGTCCCGCGCTGCCGGGAACCCTTGACGAAAGCGCCCCGATGGTGCATGGGAAGCCCACGATTTTCTCGGCCGGGTTCGCCCGGCCTTTGCGTTTCGGCCCTGCCGAGCGCCGAACCAAGAGGTCCGACCATGGCCAAGGCCGCAACCATCAAAGTGAAGCTCGTCTCCACCGCCGACACGGGCTATTTCTACGTGACGAAGAAGAACTCCCGTACGATGACCGACAAGATGTCGTTCAAGAAGTACGACCCGGTCGCGAAGAAGCACGTCGAGTTCAAGGAAGCGAAGATCAAGTAACGGCTTTCAGCCGACTTATGGATCTTCACGACCGCCCCGTTTTCGGGGCGGTTTTCTTTTGTGCGGGGGCTCTCCGGAAGGCCCGGCCCGCTACTTCCCTTCGACCTCGTAGATGTAGAGCACGGACTTGTCGTCCTCGGGCATGAAATATGCCTTGAGCCCCGCCTCGCTCGTCTCCATCCAGACGGGGTTGTGGGTCATGTCGTAGCCCGAGGCGGTCCAGAGCAGGACCGGGGTTTGGAACAGGGGCCTCCCGTCCGTGAGGCTGACCACGTCGAGGCCGCCGAGACGGAACGGTGGAGCGTCCGGAGTGGTCCGCATCTCAGTGACGCCTGAGCAGAGCACGCGGTGGGAGCCGGCATACTTGCAGTCCTGGTAGTCCAGGTAGTGCGAGGTATTGAGCCGCCGCAGCTTCTCGGGCGCCTCGTCCGCGTTCGTCGGCTTGCCGTTCTGGTCCAGCGACCAGCGATAGAATCGGCGGGAGCCCCAGCTCACCCCGTGAAGCGAGTTGTCGTCCGTATCGTGGACGAGGCCGCCCACATGGTCCTGGAAGCGGAACATCTCCTCCGACTTCATGGTCTCCGGGTCGACACGGTAGATGATGGACCGGCTGTTCGGCCGATATTCGGCCACGGGCACCCAGATGTAGCGCCCGTCATAGTCGATGCCGCCGGGATGGTAGACCGAGCCCTCGCCCAGGGTGATCTCCGACACGAGGTTGCCCTTCATGTCGATCTTGAACAGGTGCCCGACGCCCTCGCCCGTATCCCGGTCATAGCCGTCCTGCGGCTGCGGAAAGCGCTTGGTCGGCGTCTTGATCTCGACGGAAGACACGAAGAGCGCGTCGCCGATCTTCACCATGCCCTGGGGATGGTGCGTCAGGAAGTTGATCGGCACGGCCTCGACCGGCTTCCAGGAAGTGCCGCGGGAGAGCTTCATCACCCGCTCGACGAGGAGATCCCGATCCGTCTCCGCCGCGGCAGCGGCGGTCACGAGGCCGACAAGGCCGAGGGTGCTCAGGGCGACAGCGAACGGGCGTTTACAGAAACGGCGCATCATGGCTCTCCCAGGATCACGGACCCGCTTCTAGCGAGCGGGTGATGTCATTTTAGTGTCGGCATCTCCTTCGACCATTGCTGTCGCGCTTTTCTGGCTGGCTCCTCTATCCGATCCTCTCCCAAGCCCCCGAGGCTTCCGACCGCTGCAACGCATCGAGGATCCGCATGTTCTGGATGGCGTCCTCAACCCCATAGGCGAGCGGCTCCATGCCCCTGACCGCGCGGCTGAACGCCTCGCCCTGGAGCTGGTACTGATCGACCGGCGGGACTTCGATCAGCCGGGCGGAGGCGCCGCCATGCTGGCTGCAATCGTCGACGAAGATCCGAGCCGTCTTGTCCGCAGGTGCATTGAATGGAATGGCGATCTCAATACGCCCTTTCGTTCCGACGACCTGGACGCGCTGGTGCGGAGCGGCCTGAGTCGAGACCGTGAAGGTGAGCTGCCGGCCATTGCCGAAATCGAGGATGGCGCTCGCGATCCGGTCGACCCCGAAGGCGATGTCGCGGTCGATCAGCGCGATGGCTCGCGTCGGCTCGACGTCGAAGAAACAACGTCCCGCGACGACTGCGTAGCAGCCGATATCGAGGAGCCCGCCCCCGCCGATGTCGGGCCTGTTGCGGATGTTGGCTGGATCCGCGTTGAAATAGGAGAACGCCGCCTGGATGAAGCGCGGCTCGCCGATGTCACCGGCACGCACGAGGTCGCGTACGTGCTGCCATTGCGGATGATGACGCACCATGAAGGCCTCCGCGATCTGCACATGGGGCGGAACGTCCCGGAGCCGCTCCGCCTCCGCGGCCGTGATGGCGATGGGCTTTTCGCACAGCACGTGCTTGCCGGCGGCGGCCGCCGCAAGCGTCATCGGGACATGGAGGTGGTTGGGAAGCGGGTTGTAGACGGCATCGACATCGGGGTCGGCGAGCAGCTCCTCGTAGGAGCCATAGGCCTTCGGGATCCCGAATTCGTCTGCGGTTGCGCGCGCGGAGGCCTCGTTGCGCGACGCGATGGCGACGACCTCGCAGAGCGAGCTCTTCAGGAGGCCCGGAATCATGCGGGTCCTGCCAATCTTCGCCGTGCTCAAGATTCCCCAACGAACCGGTTCCATGGCGCCCTCCCGAGGCTTCGTACTGGACATGTGTGTTGCGGTCGTCAGACCGCCCGCCGCCGCAGCGGCTTGGCGGCCCTGCCCGGAGCAGGACCGGTGCTGTCGCGGTCGAGGAGCGTGAGCGGCAGCCGCATGCTCCAGTCCTCGGACTTCATCTCCCCGCGGATCATCTTGAGGAGAACCCTGGCTCCCATGCGGCCCAGCTCGTGCAGCGGCTGCTGGAGCGTGGTGAGGGTCGGTTCGATGTAGTCGGCGAATTCGATGCCGTCGAACCCAATGATGGAGACGTCCTCCGGCACGCGAAGGCCCGCCGCCCTCACCGTCTTCAGGAAGCCGATGGCGCTCTCGTCGCTCGCCGCAAAGATGCCCGTCGGGCGGTCCTTGAGGCGCAGGAACGCCTCGGCGGCCGCCACTCCGGTGGAAAAGACGAAGCGGCCCTCCCAGCGCACGAAATCGTCTTCGCCCAGTCCTGCCTCCGCAACGCCTTCACGGAAGCCGGCATATCGCTCGCCCTCGATGACGTTGCCCGTCGGTCCCGCGACGTAGCCGAGCCGTCGATGGCCGAGGCCGACGAGATGCCTCACGGCTTCCCGCGAGGCCTCCCGGTCCTGCACGACTACGCTCGGGATCCGATCGTCGGGAATTGCCGCGCACATGGCCACCATCGGCAGCCCGGCCTCGCCCATGTGGCGGGTGCCGTCCCCGGGAATGCGCCCGTTCATCAGAAGAATTCCGTCCGCCTGCCGCGACAGCGCGAGATCCACATAACGCGGCTCGCGTTCGAGGCAGTTGTCGAGGTTACCGATGACCAAGCCGTATCCCGACTGAGTCAGCTCGTCGTCGACGCCCCGCAAGATCTGGGCGAAGACCGGATTGGCGAGATTCGGCACGACCACGAGCACGGTCATCGTGCGTCGGGTGCGCAGGTTGCGGGCCACGCTGTTCGGCGTGTAGCCGCTGCGCCGCACGGCCTCCATCACAACCTCGTGCGTCTTGGTCCGCACCTTGTCCGGATTCGCCAGGACACGGCTCACGGTCGCGGTCGATACACCCGCAAGTCGAGCTACGTCGGCGATGCGTATCTCTTTGACTGAGCGCCATCGCTTGCGGCTCATGAGTGCTACTCCCGCGGTACGTTCACAGTACCAGCAAGCTTGTTACAGGAAAACATACCCCGTGAACTTGGTGCTTGACTTATTTTGAAGCCGATTTCAACCTACGTGAAAAGATGTAATCGATTACACAAGTCGATCAAAACGCTTCTGGGAGGAAGCCATGCGCCTGAAGACACGCGTTTCCGCGTATACCCTTGCTGTTGCCCTCGTCTGGACTTCGGGAGCCAGCGCTCAACAGATGAAAGCCGAGGTGCTCCACTGGTGGACCTCGGCCGGCGAGTCCGCCGCCGTCAAGGTCTTCGCCGACCAGTTCACCAAGGCCGGCGGCACCTGGGTCGACAATGCCATTGCCGGCGGCGCCAATGCCCGCACGGCCGGCATCAACCGCATGGTGGGTGGCAATCCCCCGACCATGATGCAGTTCAACACCGGCAAGCAGTTCGACGAACTCGTCAGCAACGATCTCGTCCGCGACGTCGAGGCCCAGGCGAAGGCCGGCAAATGGCGCGAGATCATGCCGAAGCCGATCGTCGATGCCACGGTCCGCGAGGGCAAGTTCTACGCGGTGCCCATCAACATCCACGGCCAGAACTGGCTGTTCTACAACACCAAGGTTTTCGCCGATGCCGGGCTCGAGCCGCCGAAGACCTTCCCGGAGCTCATCGCATCCGGCGAGAAGCTGAAGGCGAAGGGAATTATCCCCATCGCGCTCGGCGGACAGCCGAATTGGGAGCATAACCTTTTCCGCGCGGTTCTCGTCGGACACGGCGGCGCCGACATGTTCCGGGCCGTCTACGGCAAACGTGATCCGAAGATCCTGAAGGATCCGAAGTTCAAGGAAACCGTGGAGCTCTTCGGCAAGATGCGCGCCCTCGTCGATCCCGGCAGCCCGGGCCGCAACTGGAACGACGCCACTGCGCTCGTGATCACCAACAAGGCCGCCATGCACTTCAACGGCGACTGGGCCAAGGGCGAGTTCATCGCAGCCGGCCAGACCGCCGGCAAGGAATACGGCTGCACCCTCGTCGGTGAGGGCGGCGGCAAGCTCGTGATCGGCGGCGACGTGTTCGTGTTCCCAGCAACCAAGGACAAGAACGCGCTCGCCACGCAGGACAAGCTGATCGAGGTGCTCCTCGATCCGACGAGCCAGATCGAGTTCAACAAGAAGAAGGGCTCGATCCCGGTCCGCATGGATGTGGATGTCTCGTCCATGGACGTCTGCGCGCAGAAGTCCCATGCGGTCCTGAGCGACCCGGCCAACCAAGTCGAGGCCATGGAGCTGCTGAGCCCGCCGAACTTCTCGGGCGCCATGCAGGATGCGGTCACGCAGTACTGGAACACGCCGAACATGTCCGCCGACACCTTCATCGAGAAGGTCACCGCCGCGATGCGCGACGCCGGCTGACCTGCTTACAGCCCTCACGGTCCGGCGGGAACGACCATCACCCGCCGGACTTCGTCTCTCTCGATAAAGGGCCTGCGCGATGGATTCCGCCACGATTCCCGTTCCCACGGTCCGGGCCGCCAGCACCCAGGGACGCCGCCTCGTCAGAACGAGGTTGCCTGCCGCCCTTGCGCTCCTGCCGACTGCTCTTGTGGTGCTGGTCGTCTATATCGGCTGCATGCTCTGGACGGTGCGGCTCTCCTTCACGAGCTCCACCCTCCTGCCGAAGCTCGACTGGGTCGGGCTGGCGCAGTACAGCCGCCTCTTCGTGAACGACCGCTTCGTGACCTCGGCCGAGAACATCGTCATCTTCGGCGTGCTGTTCATCTCCGGGTGCCTGATCCTCGGTTTCCTGCTCGCGGTCTTCATCGACCAGAACGTCCGCGCCGAAGGAATCTTCCGCACCGTATTCCTCTATCCCTACGCCATGTCGTTCGTCGTGACCGGCGTCGCGTGGCAATGGTTCCTCAATCCAGGGCTCGGTCTGCAGAAGGTCGTGCGTGATCTGGGTCTCGAAAGCTTCACCTTCGACTGGCTCGTCAACCCGGACATGGCGATCTACACCATCGTCATAGCGGGCCTTTGGCATGGATCCGGCCTGACGATGGCGATCCTCCTCGCAGGTCTTCGCGGCGTCGACGAGGACCTGTGGAAGGCCGCCAAGGTCGACGGCGTTCCGACCTGGCGGGTCTATACCTCGATCGTGCTTCCCCTGCTCCGCCCCATGGTCGTGACTGCGACTGTGCTGCTCGCGACCGGCGTGGTGAAGCTCTACGACCTCGTCGTCGCCATGACCATGGGTGGCCCGGGCATCGCCACTGAGGTGCCGGCGAAGTTCGTCATGGACCACCTGTTCGAGCGCAACAACATCGCGCTCGGCACCGCGGCCGCCACGATCATGCTGATCACGGTCGTGGCCGTCCTCGCGCCCTGGGTCTACGCCCGCTACATCCGTACGCAGAGGAGGCCGGCATGAACCTCGTCGAGCCGCAGGGCCGCCGTCCGCGCCACCTGACCATCGGGCGCGTCGGCGTCTATGCCTTCCTGATCTCGGCCGCCCTGTTCTTCCTGCTGCCGCTCTGGATCATGGTCGTGACCTCCCTCAAGCCCATGGACGAGATCCGGCTCGGCAACATCCTCGCCCTGCCGGCCGCCATGACGATCGAGGCATGGACCAAGGCTTGGTCGTCCGCCTGCACCGGCCTCGAATGCAACGGCATCAGCGTCGGGTTCTGGAACTCGGTGCGCATCCTCATCCCGTCCGTGATTCTCTCCATCGCGGCGGGCGCCATCAACGGCTACGCCCTCTCCTTCTGGCGGGTGAAGGGCGCGAACGTGATGTTCGGCGTCCTGCTGCTCGGCGCCTTCATTCCCTATCAGGTCTTCCTCTATCCGCTGGTGCGCATCTTCTCGATGTCCGGCATCTACAACTCGCTGACCTGCATCGTCATCGTGCACGTGATCTTCGGCCTGCCCACGATGACGCTGCTTTTCCGCAACTACTATGCGGGGCTTCCCATCGAGCTGTTCAAGGCAGCGCGCATCGACGGCGGCGGGTTCTGGACGATCTTCTTCCGCGTGATGCTGCCGATGTCGACCCCGATGCTGGTCGTGGCCACCATCCTCCAGACGACCGGCATCTGGAACGACTTCATCTTCGGCCTGACCTTCGCGGGCCGGGAGAACCTGCCTATGACGGTGCAGCTGAACAACATCGTGCATTCGACGCAAGGCGAGCGCGCCTACAACGTGGACATGGCGGCGACCATGCTCGCCGCGCTCGTTCCCCTCGTCGTCTACTTCGTATCGGGACGCTGGTTCGTCCGCGGCATCGCCGCTGGCGCTGTGAAGGGATAAGGCATGAGCGCTGTTTCCGTTCGTGATGTGTCGGTCGCCTTCGAGGCGGTTCGGGTCTTCGACGGCCTCACCCTCGACATCGAGGAGGGCGAGTTCATCGTGCTCCTCGGCCCCTCCGGCTGCGGAAAATCGACCCTGCTCAACGCCATCGCGGGCCTCCTCGACGTGGCCTCCGGCCAAATCTGGATCGGCGGCCGGAACGTCACCTGGGAGGAGCCCAAGGACCGCGGCATCGCCATGGTGTTCCAGTCCTACGCCCTCTATCCGCGCATGAGCGTGAAGGAGAACATGTCCTTCGGCCTCAGGATGGCGAAGACGCCGAAGCCCGAGATCGAGAAGCGGGTGAAGCAGGCGGCCGAATTGCTGCAGATCACCCATCTCCTCGACCGTCGCCCCGATCAGCTCTCCGGCGGTCAGCGCCAGCGCGTCGCCATCGGCCGGGCGCTGGTGCGCGATGCCGCCGTCTTCCTCTTCGACGAGCCTCTCTCCAACCTGGACGCGAAGCTGCGCAACGAACTCAGGGTCGAGATCAAGCGCCTGCATGCGCGGCTGGGCAAGACCACGATGGTTTACGTGACCCACGACCAGATCGAGGCCATGACGCTCGCCGACCGGATCGTCGTCATGAAGGACCAGAAGGTCCAGCAGATCGGCAGCCCCGGCGAAATCTACCGGCGCCCCGCAAACCTTTTCGTCGCCGGCTTCGTCGGATCGCCGCAGATGAACTTCATCAAGGGCCGTATCGAGAAAGCGGACGGCTCGCCGGAGTTCGTCGCCGGGCACCGACGTCTTCCCCTTGCCGGATACGGCTTCACCGGACATCCGACGGCCGGTCAGGACGTCATCCTCGGCGTACGCCCGGAGCATCTCGATATCCTCGACATCGGAACCTGGTCCGGCTTCACCATCGACATCGTCGAGCCGATGGGCGCCGATATGGTGATCTGGTGCAGCGACCGCGAAGGCTCGCTTCAGGTCCGGACCGGCGGCAACACGAAGGCTGCTCCCGGCGACCGCCTGTCGTTACGGGTCGACGTCGCCCAGGTCTCCCTCTTCGACGCAGAGACAGGCGACCGGATCTAGAACTTGCTTTCCCGTCTTCGCGGCCGGCCCCTGCGCCGTGTCCGGCCGCGCATGCATTTTCGAACCATGAGGAATGACATGAGCGTCACGGACACTCTCTCGATACAGCTCTATACCCTGCGGTCGCTGGAAAACCTCGATCGCATTCTCGATACCGTCGCGGATGCCGGGTACCGCCATGTGGAGACGGTGGGTTCGCATCTCGACGATGCCGCCGGCGTCCGCTCGAAGCTCGATGCCCGCGGCCTTACCGCCTCGTCGAGCCACGTCAGCCTCGCGGCCCTTCGCGAGAAGCCGGACGCGATCGTCGACGCCTGCCGCACGCTTGGATTCACCGATCTCTTTATGCCGGCCGTGCCGCCGGATCAGCGCGACATGGCGGCGGACGGATGGCGCTCGCTCGGGCGCGAGCTCGGCGAACTGGCGGAGCACTTCCAGCGCAACGGCATCCGGCTCGGCTATCACAACCATCACTGGGAGCTGAAGCCGAAGGAGGGCGAGAAGACCGCGCTCGAACTGATCTTCGAAGCAGCCGAGGGGACGCCACTCGCCTGGCAGGTGGACGTCGCCTGGCTCGCCCGCGGCGCCGCCGATCCCGAGCAGTGGATCGCCCGCTACCGCGACCGCGTCATCTCCGCCCATGTGAAGGACATCGCCCCATCGGGACAGAACGAGGACCAGGACGGCTGGACCGACGTCGGATCCGGCGTGCTGGACTGGCGCGACCTCTGGCGCGTCTGCCGTCAGGCCGGGGCCAAATGGATGGTGGTGGAGCACGACAAACCGGCGGATCCGGCGCAGACCGCCCGCGCCAGCTTCGCCTTCCTGAGCAAGATCGAGGATTGATCACCATGAACCCCTTGAATGTCGGCATCATCGGCTGCGGCAACATTTCGGGCATCTACCTGCAGAACATCCCGGCCTATGAGGGACTGACGCTTCGCGCCTGCGCGGACATGCGGCCCGAGGCCGCCCAGGCCCAGGCAAGCCGCTACGGCATCGAAGCCATGACGGTGGACGAGCTCCTCGCCCGGGACGATATCGATCTCATCGTGAACCTCACGATCCCGAGCGCCCATTTCGGCGTCTCCCTTGCGGCGACCAGCGCCGGCAAGCACGTCTTCTCCGAAAAGCCTCTGGCGGTCGATTTCGAGCAGGGCCGCCGGCTTGTGGACGAGGCCGAGGCTCGCGGCGTGCTCCTGGGCTGCGCGCCGGATACGTTCCTCGGCGCCGGCGGACGGCTCGCGCGTAGGCTCGTCGACGACGGCTCGGTGGGCCATATCCTGTCCGGCACCGCCTTCCTCATGTCCCACGGCATGGAGCACTGGCATCCGGATCCGGAGTTCTTCTTCAAGCCCGGCGGCGGACCGATCCTCGACATGGCGCCCTACTATCTCGGCGCCCTTGTGAACCTGATCGGTCCCGTGAAGCGTGTTTTCGCCATGTCGAGCATCGGCTTTGCCGAGCGCGTGGTGACGGCGGAGTCGCCCCGCAAGGGCCACCGCATCCCGGTGGAGACCCCGACCCACGTCATGGCGCTCCTCGAGTTCGCCTCCGGCGCTCAGGTCACGTTCTGCATGAGCTGGGACGTGTGGAAGCACGGCCACCCGGCCATCGAGCTCTACGGCACCGAAGGCTCGCTCCGCGTGCCCGACCCGAACTTCTTCGGCGGCCACGTGGAGGTGACGGAACGCGGCGGCGATTGGCGCGCAGTGGATTCGAGCGACATGCCGCTGGGCGCCCCCAACTGGCGTTCACCGAACTGGGCGCCCGACGCGCCGTCTCGCGCCAATTACCGTGCCCTTGGCCTCGCCGACCTCGCCAGCGCCGTTCTCAACGGCACCCCGCATCGCTCGACCGGGCGGCTCGCGCTCCATGTCCTGGAGGTGATGCACTCGATCCTCGAGGGGGCCGCCACCGGCCAGCCGCGGGCCATCACCACCACGCTGGAACGCCCGGCCGTGATGGAAGATGCCGACGCCGCCAAACTCTGGAAGGGGCAATCGAAGACTGCGTCGGCCGCCTGATCATCCGGGAGGCGCCGCAAGACTCGTCCGCGTCATGGACGACGAAAACAGGAAAGGACGCGCTCGACCATGAGCGATGCATTGATCGTATGGGGAGGCTGGAGCGGGCATGAGCCGGAGCAATGCGCTGCCATCGTGGCGGACATGCTGAAGGAGGAAGGCTTCAACGTCTCCATCGAGACCTCCACCCGCGCCTTCGCGGATCCCGGTCTCGCCGACTTGAGCCTGATCGTCCCGATCTACACCATGTCGAAGATCGAGAAGGACGAGGTGGCGAACCTCTCGAAGGCGGTCCGCGAGGGCGTCGGGCTCGCGGGCTTCCATGGCGGCATGGGGGACGCCTTCCGGGAGGCGGTGGAATACCAGTTCATGTGCGGCGGCCAGTGGGTGGCCCATCCCGGAAACATCATCGACTATAGGGTGAACGTCACCCGGCCGGACGATCCCGTCATGCAGGGCATCGGTGATTTCGACTACCATTCCGAGCAGTACTATATGCACGTGGACCCGTCGAACGAGGTCCTCGCCACCACGACCTTCTCCGGCGAGCACGCGCCCTGGATCGAAGGCGTGGTGATGCCCGTCGTCTGGAAGCGCCGCCATGGCCAGGGCCGCGTCTTCTACAGCTCCCTCGGACACGTGGCGAAGGAGTTCGACGTGCCGCAGATGCGCACGATTCTGCGACGCGGAATGGTCTGGGCGGCGCGGAAGACGTCCTGACCTGACTTCAGCTCCCGAAAACACAAAGAGAACCCCTCCCCGGACGACGGGGAGGGGCAGGTTAGACAGGCTCCGTTTCGTCAAATGATGAAGAAGTCCTTGTAGGTCAGCTTCAGGTTTTTCGACAGCTTGGCGATCTCGACCTGCTGTGCGCCGCCCGAGCCGTCGGCGTCGTAATAGAGGATGCCGGTCTTCTTGTTGTAGATCAGGTAGTCGTTGCGATCGTCCGCG